>CAYJMK010000060.1:0-5726 GCA_964371425.1 uncultured Candidatus Saccharibacteria bacterium | reverse complement strand
TTTGAGCATGCATTGCTAACAGCAAGCAAAATCTCTTCTCTCGACCTCGTTCATCTTCCCGAGACCTGACCAAAAGCCTATGCCCTCCCCTGAATCCGGCCGCCTATCCCCCATCGACTTCAACACCTTTGGCCAACCAGAGCCAGGAGAACGCATGGTCTCCTGTGCCATGTGTGGTCAGCCAAACTGCACGGATCCGACACACAAAATGGCAGCAAGAACAGAAACGCATGAGGAGGAACGATCGTTCGAAACGCGCATCGCGCCATTTGTGGAAGAAGTCGATTTTGCTTCTCTCTTCGAACCTGTGGTCGAGGAGCGCGGATGGCTCACAAAAGGCGACCCCGAAAGAGGGTATGGGATGTTCCGCCAAGTCGACAGAAACAGGGACATAGAACTCACTGAAAAAGAGCAACCAGGGGGCATAAGACAATTCAGTATCACAGCGGGGAAAAAGCGTCTCGACTTACAAAATGTTTCCGTAAGAGAGAAACACTTCATTTTCACAACCCATCATCTAGAGTGGAACATCGTCATTTGTGCCCTTGATGGATCACAGATCGAATACATCAACAGTCAAACCTTACTCAAAACAGCGACAGCTAACAGAGATGAGATCTACGCAGAAAATCCAAAAGGGAAAGGTTTTCTGATCGATACAGATGGCATACCAAAGGTACTCATGATGGAAGGGAACAACAGCACGTCCTTCTCAACCATTGAACATCCACAAGCCCTCCCAGACGAAGGCTTTGTCGGTATACAAGGGACAAGGCTCGTTCTCAGTACAAAAGATGGAAACCCAGAAGGAAACCTTCAAACGTTTACCTTTCCAGATGTGGACGAGATTGTGTACCCACACGTTCTTGCAGATGGAAGCATTCGTGCAACCGTTATCCGCGGCGACAAAAAGTACATCGTAGAACGGAAAAACGGTGGAACATGGAAAGCGTATTGTCAAACCCCTAAAACATATTATGAAACAGCATATCCGCAGAATCACATGAAAAGTTTACTGAATGGCGGTTTTTGTATCGACACCACCGAAGGTACTATTCTCCGACAAGATCCAAATGGATCTACCTTTCGTATGAGAGACCCAGAATCTTGGAGAACATTTAAAGTCACTGCCGCCCCCGACAACGGAGGCATCCTTGCCATCAGAGAGGGAATAAAAAGCGTCCTTTGGTTCCCTCCGCCGCGCGAAGTAAAACCCAAGGAAGATCCAAAACAACCACCAACGGCCCGTATCTTCTAAGAGCGCAGGTTGCTTCCCACACCCCAGCTGCTCCCCTACACTGAAAAGGACCTGCATTCATGACCATCGAAACCCTTCTCGAAACCATCAAGGAATCTGGTAATAGCCAGATTGATGTAAGCGTCGTCAAAAAAGCGTACGAACTCGCCGAACGCGCCCACCGTGGCCAAAAAAGGAAATCCGGTGAGCCATACATCCAACATCCCCTTCACGTCGCAAACACCCTTGCGACCGTTCGTCTCGACACAGCAACCATCGCGGCAGCGCTCCTTCATGACACATTAGAAGACACACCCGTCACCAAAGAGGATATTCGAGAAGCATTCGGTCCAAATATTTTAAGACTCGTCGAAGGCGCGACAAAACTAAACAATCTTAAGGTAACGGAAGGAACCGGCCGTGAAATCGCGTCTGAGAATCTGCGCAAGATGTTTCTCGCGATGGCCGCAGATATCCGCGTCGTGCTCATCAAACTTTCCGATCGCTATCACAACATGCGCACGCTCGACGCACTCTCAGACGAGCAGCGTCAGAGAATCGCCAAAGAAACACTCAATGTCTATGCCCCTCTGGCGAATCGCCTTGGGATTGGCGAATTACGAACCCGACTAGAAGACCTCGCTTTCCCCATTATTCTCCCGAAAGAGGCGGAATGGACACGAAAGCTTTTTGAAGAAGAAATTGAAAGCAAACGATTTCTCCTGAAAAACATTGAACAAGAAGTCCGAAAACTCCTAGAAGACAACGGATACAAAACCCTGGAAATTCATGGGCGAATAAAAGGTTTGTACAGCTTGTACCGAAAGTTGCTGCGATACGACAAAAATATCAGCAAGATTTACGATCTCGCCGCACTGCGCGTGGTCGTTGAAACCATCCCTGCGTGTTACGCAGCCCTCGGCATCATTCACAAAGCCTACAAACCACTCGTCGGGCGCATCAAAGACTACATTTCCATTCCAAAAGCAAACGGCTACCGATCGCTCCATACAACCGTGATCACCCCAAAGGGCGGCATCTTAGAGATCCAGATCCGAACCAAAGAGATGCACGAAGCGGCTGAGTATGGGGTTGTTGCTCACTGGCACTATATAGAAACAGGAAAACCATCGGAAGGAGCTCCAGCGGTCGAAGACCACCTCGCCTGGGTGCAACAACTCGCGGAATGGCAAAAAGAAATTGAAAGCGGTGAAGAGTTCGAAGAAAACCTTCGTATCGATCTTTTCCACGATCGCATTTTCGTCTTCACACCGAGCAGCGAAGTCTTAGACCTCCCAGAAGGCGCGACACCGATCGACTTTGCCTATGCCATCCACACACGCTTGGGACACCAAGCAGAAAGTGCCATCGTCAACGACCACGACCACCCGTTAGAAGCAGCCCTTGCAAACGGCGACGTGGTCCGTATCGTGACCAATCCCAATAGCATCGAGTATCCCAAACGATCCTGGCTCCCACTCGTCAAAACGGCCGCCGCAAAACGCGCCATTCGTCAGTGGTACAGCCAGCGCGACCGAGAAGAAAATGTGAAAGAAGGTCACCGCCTCTTAGATGAACACGTGGGCCGACTCAAAGGCGTGGCATTCGACCGGATTCAAAGCGCTAAGCGCCACCTCCTTCTTTCCGCGCTCAACAAAAAAAGCGAAGAGGAACTTTTCCTTGCGGTCGGACGCGGAGATCTTTCTCCAGAAAGCATCACGCGCCGCCTCTTTGCCATGGACGATTTCTTCCGGCCACGCGCGGGAACACCGGGCGTGATCGGACAAGTGTTCGGGTATAAACCTCAACCACGCGCATGGATTACGGATTTATGTGGAATCATTTCCAATTTTGCAAAAGATTGCCGCGCAGAGGTAGGCTCGCCGATCAAAGCTATTATCCGCCGTGGAGAACACCAAAGCACAATGGTCCACGCAGCCTCCTGCCCTGTGCTTAAAGCAGCTCAAGAAGACCCAGACGTAGAAATTGTCGAAGCAGAATGGGACACGACCATAGACACCGTCGGCGAAGTCTCACTGGAAGTGACGGCTGTCGACCGCTTCGGCCTCGTGAACGACCTCACAAAACTCATCTTGGAAAGCGACCACCAGCTTTCCTACATTCACGCAGACACACGCAAAGCAAAAAACGGAACCGTCACGGTTTATCTCATGGTTGAGTTAGAGTCGCTCGAAGAGTTAGATACCGTTCTTTCAGGCATTGGAAATCTGCAGGGCATTTTGTCTGTCCAACGCATCGGAAAAATACCGCAGCTGTAATCGGATTCAGGATACGTCTGTAGTCCCACCCATTCTGTCCAAGAAATGCGACAGTTCTTCTGGAGCAAAATACGTAATCTCAACTTTTCCACCTTTTTTTCCAGGACGAATCCGAACGGGCGCCCCCAACGCATGACGGAAGGCATCTTCAGCCGCAGCCAGCTCTACAGGCAACGCAGAAGCAGAACGTGTTTGGATTTTGATAGCATCACCATCAGTCACGGCGAATCCTTCTTGGACCAACCGTTCAAGCGCACGGACAGAAAGATCTTCTTGAACAACCTTCTGGAAAAACGCGAGTCGCGCAGCTTCATCTTCTACAGAGAGCAGAACTTTTGCATGTCCTTCCGTAATCGTTCTCACTTCCAGAGCTTGGCGAATTTCTTCAGAAAGCAGCAACAGCCTCAACGTGTTGGCCACACTCGCCCGCGCCTTGCCAATCCGCCGAGCCACATCTTCTTGGATCATCCCAAACTCATCCATCAAACGCTTGTAGGCGATGGCTTCTTCAATCGGGGACAAATCATGACGCTGAACATTTTCCAGAATGGCGATTTCAAGTTTTTCCTGTTCGCTCGCCGTACGAACTAAGACAGGTACCGTAGCCAAACCAACAATTTTGGCAGCTCGGAACCGCCGTTCACCAGCCACCAACTCATACCTGCCATCGCCACGCTCCGTGACAATCAACGGCTGAACAATCCCATGTTCTCGGATAGAAGCGGCAAGAGCATCCAAGGCATTCGGCTCAAAATGACGCCGTGGCTGACGCGGATTCGCAGAAAGCGACTCAACCGGAAGCTCAAAGACCCCATCGCGCGGAGTCGCTTCAATGGGTTGTGTTTCAAGAGCCGTCTTTTCAGGAATGAGAGAGTTCAAGCCTCGACCGAGGCCACGTGGACGCGCCATAGGGTTCGTTCAAAAAATGTGTTCACTGTGGCAACAGGAAGGCAACTTCCTCCGCCAACTGCTTATATGCACGAGCACCTTTAGACCACGGAGCGGTTTCGAGTACTGTTTTTCCAAATCCTGGCGCTTCTGCCAAACGGATATTCCGCGGGACAATCGCCTCAAAGACCCGATGCGGGAAATTCTTGCGAACTTCAGCAACCACATCCTGAGAAAGTTTCAAACGCTTGTCGTACATGGTCATAACCGCGCCAAGCACTTCCAACCCTGGCTGCAGTCGTTCTTTCACGAGTTGGACAGTCCGCAAAAGCTGACCAAGCCCTTCCAAAGCGAAATACTCGCACTGGACAGGAATCAAGACATTGTCTGCAGCGACCAGCGCATTAATCGTGAGCAACCCAAGGGTCGGAGGACAGTCGATTAAGACGACATCGTAATTTGGGCGGAGCTGAGTCAACACCTGCCGCAAACGAAATTCACGCTGTGGAAGGTTCACCAACTCAATCGACGCACCGGACAGCTCTGGACCCGTCCCGAGAATATCAACGCAAGGAATACTCGTCTGCCGAACCATCTTCGCTGGTGGAGCACCCATCAAGGCCGCGTAGACACCCTGCTCAGGATCGTTTTCGACACCGAGACCACTCGTCATGTTGCCCTGTGGATCCATGTCAACAAGTAAAACGAACTTACCCGCCGCGGCCAAAGCCGAAGCAAGGGAAAGGGTTGTGGTGGTTTTCCCTGTCCCACCCTTCTGATTCGCAAGTGCGGTGACCATGCCCATAGACGGCGAGTAGTGTAGCGCAGCCTGAAGACAGGGCAAAGGTGTAGAGCGCGTATGCAGCAGGCTTTGACGGAAGCGGATGCGGCGGGTACGCTGCCTGCCGCTGGCTCCTGGCCAGCTTCGTACAGAGACGTCGTGCATGGTGAGCCGAAGTGGCGGAATTGGCAGACGCGCAGGACTCAAAATCCTGTGGGGGAAACCCCATGAGAGTTCAATTCTCTCCTTCGGCACCAGTCTTTAGAGTACAACAGCGCTCAGTAGACAGAGAAACATGCATAGCGGGCAGAAAGGGGGATGTGGCGGAACTGGCAGACGCGCATGGTTCAGGGCCATGTGGGGGCAACCTCATGAGAGTTCAAGTCTCTCCATCCCCACCACGTTGGACAGAGACGCAGTTTTCTATTAGGTCGAAGGCAGATCTTCGCTCAACCATGAGCTTTCTGCCGACCCCACAAAAGTTCAAGTAGACGGCATTCAGATATTTTCGAGAATCAGCCTCAGACCCCGAAAAGAGCCT
>CAYJMK010000059.1:0-5753 GCA_964371425.1 uncultured Candidatus Saccharibacteria bacterium | reverse complement strand
GTTGTGCATCCAAAGTATTTTGCGATGCTGACAGAACGTTTTCTCACACATCCGTCTCCACATCGCGTGAGCTATCAGCCGGTGCCCATGTTCCTCAACAATATTTGGGATGCACCTGCTCTCATGCGTGTGATCGCCATGTCTCACACCTTCTGGATGATGATGGAGCAGGGGAGGCCAGAACGACTCATTACCTTCTCTTCGCATAGTATGTCGTTGCGTGCACTCCTCGATATTGGGTACTGGGACACCTATGTTGTTTCAGAAGATTCTCGTGTTTTTTGGCAGGCTTACCTTCGATACGATGGCGCCTACGCCTGTGAGCCACTCTTACTTCCGATTTATATGGATACCGTTCTGGCTGACACGTATTGGCAGAGCATCGTGAACCAGTACAAACAGCAACGGCGGTGGGCGTATGGCATTGAGAATATCCCGTATGTTTTTATGGGATTCTTGAAGAATCACCGTATTCCACTTCGGAAAAAGTTGGTACAAGGTTTTCGGATGTTGGAAGGCTTCATTTCATGGGGGACGTACGCGATCATTATTTTCATTCTTGGGTGGCTGCCTTTGCAGGTGGGGGGCGATGCGTTTAATAACACGCACTTAGCGGCGAGTCTGCCGGTGATGACCCAAACATTAATGACGTTGTCGATGGTCGGGATGCTTCTCTCGGCATCTCTCTCGCTGTTTCTGCTCCCGTCACGGCCAAAGCATCATGGTCAGCATCGTCTAGCCTTTATGTTGTTACAGTGGGTGTTGCTGCCTGTTGGAACGATTTTTTTGGGGTCGCTGCCTGCGCTGGATGCGCAGACACGTGTGATCTTCAAACGGTATCTTGGATTCTGGGTCACGGATAAGGTGCGAAAGGGCGCGGTTGCCAAACATCAAGCGTTGTCTTAAGTCTTATGGATGCCTGGCTTGCTCATGCTGCGGGCTGGATCTTTTTTGGAACGGTTCTTTTTTCTATTCTTGCGACAGGTTTCGTACGTCTGATAGCGACGCGGATGGGTGTTGTCGATCAGCCAGATCCGAAGGGTCGGAAACAGCACACTCGTCCGACACCCTTAATGGGTGGACTGGGGTTGTATGTAGCGTTTGCGGTTGCTGTGTTGTTCGCTGTTGGGTTCGCGCCAGGGTTTTTGGATGGGAGTTCTCTCAAATTAAAACACGTTTTAGGATTTCTCATCGGTGGTCTCATTTTGGTTGTTGGAGGAGCGATTGATGATCGGAAGAACTTGTCGCCACGGATTCAAATTCTCTTTCCCATGTTGGCAGCGCTTGCTGTGATTCTTTCGGGTGTTGGCGTCACCTTTCTTTCAAATCCATTCGGCCGCGCGATTGATCTGACGGGGATTACGGTTCCCATTTTATCTTGGCACGGAACGCCGTATTTTGTGGTGCTATTTGCTGACGTGTTTGCCTTTCTCTGGATTCTGGCATCTGTGTACGCGACGAAGTTTCTCGACGGTATGGATGGATTGGTCTCTGGCACGGCTGTGATTGGTGGTGTCGTGTTATTTGCATTGAGTCTGAAACCGGAAGTGGATCAGCCGCGAACTGCTTATCTTGCTCTCGTTCTCGCGGCCGCGTGTTTAGGTTTCTTGGTTTGGAATGTTCCACTCCCTTCTGCTCGGATTTTCTTAGGCGAAGGGGGGAGTACGTTTCTGGGATTTGCGTTAGCGGTTCTTGCCATTATCTCTGGAGCGAAACTTGCCACCGCCCTGCTTCTCCTTGGTCTGCCGTTGGCAGATATGATCTTTGTAATCATCCGAAGAATGATCGCTAGAAAATCTCCGTTTGTGGGAGACCGACGTCATATCCATTTTCAGCTCCTTTCTGTGTACCGTGGTTCTGTTCCGAAAGTTCTCATCACCATCTGGTCCGTTGTTCTCACCTTTGGGCTCCTCGCTCTTTTTCTTTCTGGTCGTGCCAAGGCGATTGCACTTCTTTCCGCTTTATTGTTTGCCTTGCTTTTAGCCGTTTTCGCACTTCGGCGTGCTCGTCCTTCTTGATCGCTCTCCCTCATGCATTGTCGACATTTTGCCTTATTTGAGGCATTTTTTATGCTTGCTCCTGTGGTGTGTCTGTGGATTGTCGCGTTTGACATTTTTCTTTCTTTCTGCTATAAATAATGTATAAAACCATTTCTTCCTCTTCTGTCTACGGCTTAGGCTTGCTTGACGCAAGAGGAAAGCTGTGCCATTTTCTCCATCTACAACACCCTTTTCCACCTGCCTTTGGTTGCCTATGACTCCCTCCTCTCCCATGTCGATCCGTCCGCCCGACGTGAACGCAACACACACGTCTACTTCTGCATGGGACCCACAGGAGCTTGTGCTGTCTTTTATTAAAGACTTGCACCCACGTACAAAAGAAATCGTGATCAAGCGCTTTGGGCTCGATGGCGACAAGCCTCGAACGCTTGAGCAGATTGGAAAATCTTATGGGGTAACGCGTGAGCGCGTGCGTCAGATTCAGGCGGCTGCGCTGCGCGAGTTCCGTGCTTCCCAGGCCTTGTCTGTGTTGCGTCCTATTGAAGAAGCGCTTGAAGAGGTGATTGCTCAACACGGTCATGTGATGCGGCACGATGCTGTTCTTCAGGCGTTCTCTGAACGTTCCGGGAGCTCCGATGTGAATTCGCACGTGATCGAATTCGTTCTTGAGCTTTCGAACCGGTTCGTCCATATTCCGGAAACAGAGCGCACGTTCCGTGCCTGGGCTACCACGCAAGGCGGCATGGATATTCCAACTAAGGTGATGGATGCCTTTATTGAGCGCCTCAATGAGGCGGGCCAGCCCATGCCACACGCGGCGACAGTGAAATGTGTGTTGGACCACGAAGTGGCTCAGACACACTGTGATGTGATTACAGACGAAGGAGTGGTTGCTTCTTACCTCGCGTTATCGAAGGAAGTGCGTCGCAACCCGTTTGGTGAATGGGGTCTCGCGAGCTGGACAGAAATCTCTCCTCGCGGGGTGAAAGATAAGGCATATGTGGTTCTCAAACGTGAGAGTAAGCCATTACACTTCACAGAAATCACGGAGCGTATTAACGCCTCTGGTTTTGCGAAGCGCTCTGCGATCCCACAGACGGTTCACAACGAATTGATCAAAGATCGTCGCTTTGTGCTGGTGGGTCGAGGCATCTATGCCTTGTCCGAGTGGGGCTATCAAGCTGGTACGGTTGCGGATGTAGCTGCGCGCGTTCTAGAAACAGCTGGTCAGCCGATGCGTCGCGATGACATTGTGGAAGAAGTTTTGAAACAGCGTTTGGTGAAGCGCAACACCGTTGTCCTAGCCCTCCAAGACAAGAAACGATTCGGTCGTACCGCAGAAGGTGCCTACGAACTTGTGTCTGCTGGGAAGGCATCTACCTCCGCTCAACCACGTTCTCCATCGTCTAAAAAGAAAGCGTAGGTTTTTCTGTTGGGCGCCTTCAAGCGCTCTGACGGCATCCTCCCAAACGCGCGCGGCGCTGAGGCTGGTATACTTCCACCGCGCATACACAAACCTCCGTATCCATGACGTTCCAAATCGGCAATAACGCTTTCGATCTGGTCATTCCGAGTCTTTCTGCTGCACAGCAGACGGCCGCTTCTTCGTATACTGATTTTTTTACGATCTACGGATTTTTGTTGCAGCAGCTTTGGCCGCTCTGGCTCGCGATCGGTTTGGTTCTGGGATATGTGGTGTATTTGATGGTCAAGCGAAATCAGTTTGATGAGAGTGTGGAATACGTTTTGTTTGCTGTGACCGTTCCACCAGAAAACGAAAAAACACCAAAGGCGATGGAACAAGTGATGACAGCGATTTACGCGACAGATTCTCCTCCGAACTTTTATGAAGAGTGGATCTTGGGGGAACGTCAGTTGGAGTTTTCGTTTGAGATTGTGGGTATCAATGGACACGTCCGATTTTTGTTTCGTGTTCCGACAAAACTACGGCCTATCTTTGTCGCCCATGTTTTTGCTCACTATCCTGACGCAGAAATTCAAGAAGTAGAAGATTACGTCAATTTTGCCCCGAATCATTATCCAAATGAGGCATACAACGTTTATGGCGGTGATCTTGCGTTGACAAAAGAAGATGCGTATCCGATTCGGACTTACATTCACTTTGAAGATAAGTTGAATGAAGGGGAGTATACGTATATCGATCCGTTGGCATCCTTTGTGGAAGCGCTTGGGAATCTTTCGATTGGGGAACAGGTGTGGCTTCAGATCGTGAGTCGACCTGCTCCTGGAGATGAAATGCGTAAACAAGGGTTGAAATTAGTAGACGAAATGATGAAGCGCAAAGGGAAGGCTTATAGCGATCTTGTTTCGAAATATTTGATTGGGGCGATGCATATTAGTGTCGATTCGGTCGGAGCTGGCTTTGGTGTGGAACCGCCAGGTGCTGGTGAAGATGATGAGGAAGAGCGTCTGCCTATGTTGACCCCCGGTGAACGAGAAACGCTCAAAGCTCTTGAAGAAAACATCACGAAGCTGGCGTACTACGTGAAGATGCGGTTGGTTTATATTGCAAAGCGCCAAATTTACAACAAGGCGAAGTTTGCTGCCTCCCTTGGTGGGTTGTTGGTTTTTAACACAACGAACCTGAATGGGTTTAAGGTGAATAAGAAAACAAAAACGAGTCGAGATTATGCCAAGTGGCAGGTGCCGCGTTTGCAGCGAAAATTGATTGCGAACTATAAAAAGCGCGACATGGATGCGGGTGCCAATCCGTTCATTCTGAGTACGCAGGAGATGGCCACGATCTTCCACTTCCCGTATATGACAACCAAATCTCCGACGTTGGAGCGTTCTGCAACACGCATGGCGCAGCCACCGCCGGACTTGCCGTTCGCTTAATTCTGTTTTTGTTGTTGCACTTGTATGGATCCCCTCGACCTCACTGCCTTTGCTGTTACGAACTTCCGCAATCAACAGCGGCGCTTTGGTATTTTGCGTGATGACCGGCGTCGGCATATGTATGTGATTGGGAAGACGGGTATGGGGAAGTCAACGTTGTTGCAGAACATGGTGGTGGCGGACATGAATGCAGGAAATGGTCTGTGTCTGGTGGACCCACACGGTGACTTTGCTGACATGATGTTGGACTATGTTCCCAAGCATCGAGTGAATGACGTTGTGTATTTCGACCCGGCGGATATGGAGCATCCGTTGGCGTTTAACGTGATGGAATCGGTGGATCCGGCGTATCGCCACTTGGTTTCTGCTGGATTAGTGGGTGTGTTCAAGAAAATCTGGGCGGATTCTTGGGGGCCACGATTGGAATATTTGTTGCGTAACGCCATCTTGGCGTTGCTTGAATATCCGGGATCTACGTTGCTGGGCATTTTGCGTATGTTCTCGGACGGAGAGTATCGCGCAACGGTGCTTGAGAAGGTGAAAGATCCCGTGGTTCGTTCGTTTTGGTTGAACGAATATGAACGCTATCCCGACAAGCTCAAGCAAGAAGCGATTGCTCCGGTGCAGAACAAGGTGGGGCAATTCTTGTCGATTTCCTTGATTCGTAACATTGTCGGTCAGCCGAAGTCGTCTATGGACGTACGTAAGTTGATGGATGAAAAGAAAATCATTTTGTTGAACTTAGCGAAGGGGCGGGTTGGAGAAGACGCTTCTTCATTGTTCGGTGCCATGTTTATTACAAAAATTCAGTTGGCAGCTATGTCTCGCGCGGATATTCCTGAAAAAGAGCGTGAGGATTTCTATTTGTATGTCGACGAATTCCAAAACTTTGCC
>CAYJMK010000058.1:0-5768 GCA_964371425.1 uncultured Candidatus Saccharibacteria bacterium | reverse complement strand
AAAGCCATAAACGAAAGCGCAAGTGGCGTTCCATCCGCATGAAATCCGCGCACAAACGGAGCGCTGCCAGGACCAGCGGCAGCAATCACTTCATCAATACCATCACCATCAGTATCGGCGAACGTCACATCAGCTCCGCTTGCAGGCTGTGCAAACGCTCTCCAGCGCGATGTCTGGCGTGCTTCGTTTCCATGCATGTCATAGACAGCGACAAGAGCATCCGCAGCTCCCGCTTGGGAGACGACTAATTCTTGCGCTCGATCCTGATCCACTTGTCCGCTCGCAAGATGGAGCCCACCGCGGAAACCAGCACCAAATGGTTCAAAAGAAAAACGGAAACGGCCATCTTGTCCAAATAAACGCACGCGAGCAGATCGGCTAGGTCCGTCTGCAACAGCAACTTCGGCAATGCCATCTCCATCTACATCCACCATCGCAACGTCTTGCCCACCTGGTCCCGCATCAGAAAGTTGGAATCGTGAAACGGTCTGACCTTCTCGGTCTAGCAGCGCAACAAAAGGGGATTGTTGAGGGCCGCTCGCAACTGCTAACACAGCGCGTGCATCCCGACTCGCAGGAGGTGTCACTGGAGGTTTTGGCATGGGCGAAGGAGGCGCGGTAAGACGAACAACGGAAAAGCTCAACGACGTCACAGATGAAGCAGGAAGAGTGTAGGAAATGTGAGAAGAACCATCATTCATTCCTCTACGCTCAATACGGACGTTCTCCCTCTGCTCATTCGTCGCCAGCTCGGAAGGTCCAGACAACGCTGCAACGGCAATACGTTTATCAACCGTGGCGCCCGGGATCCGAATTTTTACTGCGCGCGTGACACGCTCACTATTAACAACCAGCACACGAAGTTTTGCAGCGCCCGCATCGTAGGCGGCGTAGGCATGGATCTCGGGAACAGCACGCAGAGCAGGAATCTGTGGCCGAGCATTCGAAGAAAAGGTCGAAGCGTTGTCGACGCGCGTATCAACCAAGACACCGCGCAATGTCTCAGCAGCAAGTCGCCGTGCTAATTCAGTGGGACGCGCACGAAGATCTGGTGTAAATGATGTCCAATGATTGCTACCAACATTGAGCGTATGGAAGAGACTCGCTTGAACATGTTGTTGAGCGAGTCGTCCATAAAAATCGGTCAAGGCAAGTGCATATAAGAGCGTTGAACCGTAACGTGCGCTGCCTGTATTAAACTCAGTTGCAAAGATCGGAATCGTTGCTGCACGAGCAGGATCACCGCGTGCCCAAATCCGTCGCGCCTGTGCGACCATTCCATCAGACCCGTAATCGCTTTGAAATGCATTTGCAAATCCTGTTGGACCTGCCAACATTTGTTCCCGTGTTTCGTCTGGCGAAACATAAAACAAATATGGATGAATCACCGCAAAGTCCGCTTCTTTCGCAAGCAGGGGGGAGATCTTTGCGTCCCAATCCGACCTACTGATCAATAAAGGTAAGCCAACCTTCACCTGAGGATCGACGCGCCGCATCGCTAAGGCAAACGCGCGAAAACGCTTTGCATACGCTTCAGGCTCGATGGCTCCATCTCCGTACGCGTAGGGCTCGTTTCCCATTTCAAAATACTTCACGCCGAGGTTCCGCCGCACATTTAATTCCCGGACCAATGCGGTCGCTTCCTTTTCAGTTCCGCGGAAGTTCACAACAGCAATAGGTTGGGCATCGAGGTCGTCTGCGGTCTGAATCGCACCAGAAAGATCTTGTACTTCCCACGGGCGATTCGAAGCTGTTGGCTGTGGTTCTACACTACGCCATACAAAACGATATCCGTTTAAAGGGTCTTGCTGTCGTGCGACAATGCCAACGAATCCAGCCGCGAAAGATGATGCGGGTTCAGGCGTGATGCGCGCAGAAAACGTTGCTGTGCCGTACGACTCTGGTACCGTTCGAAACGAAAACTCTTGGCTACCTGTATGTTTCAATTGACCATCCTGCGTGAACCACCGACCTTCATCAAAAAACGACGGCACCCCACCATTCCCCCATAGAGAAGGAACCGTGCCACCGAACGTTTCCGTAACACGTCTGCGCCCGCGCCCATCCGTCAAACGAACATCGTCAAACGAAGCCGCATCCAAAAACGACGTCATGACTCCAAACGATCCTGTTGCAAACGTCTTGTCTGAGGCAGAAAGAATCGTTTTTCCATCTACCTGAACAGAAAGTCGAGAACCGGAAGCGGAGAAGCGTACCGCGTAGGCCTTTCCAGAGACATACGGAACATCATCCTTAGCCAGAATCGTTGGGATGCCATTTTGCACGCGCAAGAGCATCCGTGCGCCAGACGCGGCGGGACCGACAATCCGCAGAGCTGGGGGTTTTGCAGACGCTAGGGCCTCTGCCAGGCCAGGAACAGACGAGAAGGAACTGTCTATGCTATAGCCAAAGAGCAGAGGAGAAATCGTTCCTGTCTGCCTGGAGGGGTCGACAATAATCTCTAGCTTGGTAGTCTCTCCTGCCGATGCCGCCTGAAGTCCTAAGACGGCGATAGAAATGGCAAAAGCGGCTATGGCCCAGGGTTTCCGGACGTGATGCAAGAGGGGATCCCAGAGTGGAAGATGAGGCATAGAACTACGGAGAATAAGGCCAAAAAACTGCCCTGTCCATGATCCTCAGTGAGAACTTGACAGATATCTTAGCTATATGTATTGTACTATGTTCTGGAGAGTCTCTGAAAGGGTCCTAGAACGCCTTTATTCCTCCTGAAACAGCTCAACCATGCGGATTGTGATGCTAGGCCAGAAAGGAATCCCGACCCGTCAGGGTGGGATTGAACGTCACGTCGAAGAGCTTTCGACGCGACTCGCCGCTATGCAAGGCATGGAGGTCTTTGTCTACGTGCGTGAACGCACCACGGGCCCCGTTCCAGAAACGTTCAAGGGTGTTCATTTGGTCAAAACACCAAGCATTCCAACGAAAAACCTCGAAGCCATCTCGCACACCTTCTTTTCCGTGATGCATGCCTTGTTTGTCATCCGGCCGGATGTGTATCACTTCCACGCCGTGGGTCCGAGCACGCTTGCCTGGATACCGCGCATCTTCGCGCCGAAGGCATTGGTTGTTTCCACATTCCACTGCCGTGACCAGTTCCACCTGAAATGGAGTGCGTTTGCGCGTGCCTATTTGAAGTTTGGTGAATGGGCATCTGCGCGTTTGCCACACATGACCATCGCGGTTTCGCGTGGCATTCAAGAACTCTGTGCTAAATCGTTCCGACGCATCGCGTTGTACATCCCGAACGGTGTGCAGGTGACGCTTACAGACAAATCCGATCTGTTGGCAGGCTTTGGTCTGGAGAAGCGTCGTTATGTTGTGGCGATTTCCCGATTGGTGAAGCACAAGCGTGTCCACGATGTGATTCGTGCGTTTAAGGCGATGCTTAAGAACGATGGCTTCGACTTGGCGGTGGTTGGTGGTGGCGCCTACACCGAGGCGTACGAAAAAGAATTGAAAGACCTTGCTGCAGACGAACCGCGCGTGAAACTGCTCGGCATGCAGACGGGCGAAGCGTTTGCGCAGTTACTCAACAATGCTGCGTTGTTTGTGACGGCTTCAGAAGCGGAAGGGTTGCCGATCACGTTGCTGGAAGCGGCCGCCGCGGGTGTGCCGATTCTTGCCAGCGACATTCCGGAACACCGTGAAGTGTTGGATGGCGAAGGACGACTGTTCCCCGTTGGCGATACAGATCGTTTGGCGGAGATGATGAAAACACAGTTGGCGCGCACGTCGGCTCCAGAAACCGTGGAAGCATCTGCCGCATTGCAACGCCGTGTAGAAGTCGAGTACGACTGGGAACGCATCGCAAAAGATGTAGCTCGTGCGTACGCGACACGTGGTCCACAGCGTGTGCGGAGACAAGCGCGTCGTTCAGCGGCAGCTGCAAAGGTGCGACCGGTCACAGCGTAAAAAAGAAAGAAAACAAGAACGATTCAACCCTCCCATCGCGGAGGGTTGTTCGTGTGTGAGGGCCTGCTACGCTAGAACAAGTCAGAAATCGATCGTGTATTCCTTTGTGTCGTTACGAACTCATACAACGTCTATGGAAGACTGTATTTTTTGTAAGATTGTTGCCGGAGACACTCCTTCGTCGAAGGTTTTTGAGAACGAACATGTCTTGGCATTTCTGGATATTGCGCCAGTTCGTCCAGGGCATGTTCTGGTGATCCCAAAAGAGCACTACACATCACTGCTTGAAACGCCGGATGAGAAACTCGCCGAAATCGTTGCCGCTGCACGCAAAGTGGCAAACGCACTGATGAAAACGGGGTTGGGAGAAGCGACAACCGTATCATTCAATAACGGCGTGGCTGCCGGACAAGTCGTGTTCCATACGCATGTCCATGTCATTCCGCGCGCGGAGGGAGACGGGCTGATTGCGTGGCCGCATCAAAAAGCTGGGACCGCAGAGGAGCAAGAACGGTTACAGACTTCCATTCAGCAGGCGATACAAAATAACGCATAAAAAAAGACGCCGCACGTGCGACGCTAGTCCAGAAAGATGGTCACGTGTTCTTCCGTGAACACGTTCTCGGCATCGTCCGCAGCTTGCACATGTTTGAAGGCACGTGCGAGGACATGCGGAGCACCACAAGCAGTGAGCAACGTCTGAAGTTGTTCCGCAACGACGACGCGCCAGTCCACGACCGAGTGCACCACATCCCGCAAAAGACTCGGACAGATGGAAATCCAGATACGAATCTGGGTCTGTTCCAGCCGCAGAATCCCGAATGTACACTCGATCACAGACGTTGAGAGTCGCAGCGACGATCCATCTCGCAGGTGACGCTCGTAGAGGTATGCATCGCCGATCTGATAAGTCGGCGGGTTCGCGAGCATGTCTAGATAGTGAGTAGTCTGTTCCAGCATCGTTGCAGGGGAACCAGAAATACCCAACACGGCAAGCACGTCGAAGACGGCCAGAACGCGCAAGACCACACGTGCATCGCCATCATGTCGAATGCATACCTCCTGAATCAACCACTGCCGACGCGGATCTGAAGATGCGTCCATTTCTCCTCCTCCGAATGAGAAAGAACAACGGCGCACCGTAGCAGGCAAAAAAGGCGTTGACAAGACAAAGAAAGATCAGTCAGACAAAAGACATCTTGACGAAGGTGGTCCACGTACGCGTTAATAAGCGGTACAGATCTCACGCAATGAAAACTCTTCTTGTGACCGGCGGTGCCGGTTTCATTGGCTCCAACTTTGTCCGCTACACCTTGCGGACGTATCCGGATGTTCGCGTCATCAACCTCGATAAGCTCACCTACGCGGGCCGAATAGAGAACATCGAAGAATACGACACAGACAACCGGCATGAGTTCGTCAAAGGCGATATTGCGAACAAAGAACTCGTCGAACATCTGTGTCGCTACTTCAAGGTAGACGCCATTGTGAACTTCGCAGCGGAGAGTCATGTCGACCGCTCGATTCACTTCGGGTCTGAATTCGTGCAAGCAAACATCGAAGGTCCACGCGTCCTCCTAGAACTCACGCGTGATTTGAAATTGGAACGCATGCTCCAAGTTTCCACAGACGAAGTCTACGGTGATATTGAACCAGGGAATTTTTCAACAGAAGAAGATCCTCTTGTTCCTTCCTCGGTGTATTCAGCCACAAAAGCGGGTGCAGAAATGCTCTGCATGGCTTTTGCGCGCACCTACAAAACACCCATCGTCACAACACGTTGCACGAATAACTACGGCCCCTACCAATTCCCAGAAAAGATCGTGCCGTTGTTTATT
>CAYJMK010000057.1:0-5801 GCA_964371425.1 uncultured Candidatus Saccharibacteria bacterium | reverse complement strand
CCAAGCTGAATGAGCATGTCCGCAAAACCCATAACCCCAAGACCAATACGTCGGGTTGTTTGCGACATCTTGCGAACCTTCTGGATCGGGAACGAACTGACATCAATCGTGTTGTCCAAGAAATGCACCGCTAACCGGGTCCGGTCTGCAAGCTTCTCCCAATCCAAGGTCACGTTCCCGCCCTTGCCCTTCTTGACCATGCGAGACAGAACAATCGAACCGAGGTTGCATGTTTCGTACGGAAGGAGTGGCTGCTCACCACAAGGATTCGTCGCATCCAGTTTACCGAGCGTTGGCGTCGGGTTGTCTCGCTCAAGACGATCGATAAAGATCAGACCTGGGTCACCCGATGTCCATGCATGCTGCACCAACTTGTCCCACAAATCGCGGGCGCGCAGGGTCTGAACCGATTCTTTACTGTGCGGATCGATCAGCGAAAATTCTGCATCATTCTTCAACGCTTCCATGAAGGCATCAGTCACCCCCACGGAGATATTGAAGTGCGACAACGCATTCAAATCGTCTTTGGCAGAGATGAATTCTTCAATGTCCGGATGATCCACATTCAGAATCCCCATGCTGCCCTGGCTCCGACCACCTTTCGTCCGAATGGTGTCCTGAGCCGCATCAAACGCTTTCATAAACGCGACAGGCCCCGACGCGAGTTCTCCGGAGGAACCAACACGTGTATTGCGTGAACGCAATCGAGAGAACATAAAGCCGGTACCACACCTCGATTTGTCCGCCAACACATTCTCTTTAAGTGTTTGCATGATGCTCTCAATCGAGTCCTCCACCGGCAACACCAGACACGCAGAGTTTGTAAGACGCGCGTCGCCCGCATTCCGGAGCGCCTGACCCGGAACAAACTCAAGGTTGTTCAACATATCGAAGAACGCATCCTCGGTTTTCCGGAGATCGCGTTTGTAGCCAGGGTATTGCTCATCGGCTGCGGCAATATTTTGAGCGACGCGACGAAAAAGATCTTCTGGCTTTTCGATAATATGACCTTCCGCATCCTTTTTGAGGGCGCGTTTTTCAAGCACCTGCAGCGCGTTACGCGTCAAAAGAGGATGAGAAGAGATAGGTCCAGGAAGAGCTTGCGCAGCAGATGGAGCTGACAAAGCCACTGCCGCAGCCGAATCTAAAACAGATACCTCAAGCACAGGCAAATCCTGTCCATCGATATGGACAACGGTCTTCTGCTCCTGACGTGGATCTAACTTGGCAGCTGCAGGCGCCGTTTCCGACGCCATTTCTGCAGGCTTCTGCTTCTTCGCAACAGACAACACCTGATCTTGTTTCGAACCATCTCGATAAATCGTCACGCCTTTGCAACCGAGTTGGTAGGCCAGAACATACGCACGACGCACATCGTCGATCGTTGCGTTATTTGGGAAGTTGATCGTCTTGGAAACAGCATTCTGCGTGTGTGCTTGGAAAGCACCCTGAATACGCACGTGCGCTTCCGGAGAGGTATCAAAGGTCGTGCGGA
Organism: uncultured Candidatus Saccharibacteria bacterium; assembly: GCA_964371425.1. Classification (GTDB taxonomy): domain Bacteria; phylum Patescibacteriota; class JABMPQ01; order JABMPQ01; family JAGQLO01; genus CAYJMK01. The sequence continues at coordinate 4,306 of CAYJMK010000057.1, read as the reverse complement.
AGATATCGCGGATGTCCTGAGGGATTTCTTGCATCTGTGAAATCGTTCCCTCTTCCGCAATGCGTTGCATGAGTTCTTCCGAATAGAATCCACGCTCCTTCGCAACGGTCTCAAACACATCGTCTACAATCGTCAGCGTCTTGGAGCTCTTGTTGTCACTCCCCGCTTCGAAGAAGGTCCGACGCGTTGTCACAAGAGAGAATACGGGTTCAATTCCAGACGAACATCCAGCCGCCAACGAAACCGTTCCTGTAGGAGCAATCGTCGTCATGGTCGCATTCCGAACTGGCAAGTGGTCTTCCAAATCCCAACGTGACCCTTTCCAACCCGGGAACACACCACGCTCTTTCGCCATCTCGGTCGACTTCTTCACCGCTGTTTCCTGAATGAACTTCATCGTCTTCGCCGCCAAGTCGACCGCTTCAGACGAGTCGTACGGAATACCAAGGCGATACAGCATCTGCGCAAAGCCCATCACGCCCATGCCAATCTTACGAGTGCGCAACACGTTGTCGCGGACAATCGGCAACGGGTAGTTGTTCACCTCAATCATGTTATCCATGAAATGGATAATCGTGCGGACCGTTTCACGCAAACGATCCCAGTCCATTTCGACTGTTTGCGCTTTTCCTTTCCCCACCGTACGAACATGGTTTTTCAGAATGATCTGCGCCAAGTTGCAGGACTCGTACGGCAGCAATGGCTGTTCGCCACAGGGATTAGTCGCATCCATCACACCCAAGTTCGGCGTGCGGTTTCCCTCCTGGACGCGATCCAAGAAAATCACACCCGGATCCGCACAGCGCCACGCTCGCTCCACAATCTTGTCGAAGATATCGCGCGCTCGAAGCCGACGAACCGACTGGCCCGTGCGTGGGTTGATCAAGTCGTATTCTTGATCGTTCCGGACTTTCTCCATGAAATCGTCTGTGACACCCACCGAAATGTTGAAGTTCTTAATGCCAGACCCTTCGTCTTTGAGTTCAATAAATTCCTCAACGTCTGGGTGATCGACATTCAAGATGCCCATGTTTCCTCCGTGGCGTTTGGACCCCTGCAAAACCCGAGAAAGCGCCTGATCGAACGTACGCAAGAAGTGAATCGGTCCCGCCGCAACGTTCGGGATATTCTTCACCATGTCGCCCTTAGGACGAATCTTGGAAAAGTTGAAACCCGTGCCACCGTTCTTTTGCTGAATCTCAGCCGCGTCTGCGAGCGCCTGGAAAATCCCACGCATAGAATCTTCCACCGGCACCACGAAACAGGAAGCTAACTGGCCCATGTTTTCATTACCAGCTTCAAATAGAATACGTCCCCCCGGCAACCATGATCCTTCCGCAAGCGTTTGGTAGAAGTGAGCCGTGACTTCCTCGAGATGCTTCTTTTTGTTCTTCTGCTCGGCCTTTGTCAGATAGGGCAAATCCCCTTGCGCCAACGATTCCGCCACGCGGTAGTACATGTCACCAACCGTCTCCGATGGTTCCCCATTTTTTCCCAAGCGCATGTAGCGCTTCTTCATGATTTCGTACGACGTTGGTGCGACTTCTGGAACGTAGGTGGCGAGAAGTTGTTGTTTTGTCATAGGAGTTGAACGAGGGTGGAGCGAAGAAGAACTAGGCAACGACCGCAACAGTAGGTGTCGCTTCAACTTGTTTGACTTCTTTCAGGTTGAGGACCTGCTTGTCGCGACTGCGATTGCGGTACACCGTGCCACCCTTGCACCCCGTCTCATACAACAAAGTGTAAGCGCGCTGAATCTCTTCGATCGACGATGTCTCCGGCATGTTGATCGTTTTGGAAACGGCGTTGTCCGTGTGCTTTTGGAACGCGGCTTGGATCGCAATGTGTTGTTCCCACGGAATGTCATAGGTGGTCACGAACACATCCCGCACATCCTGTGGAATTTCTTCCATGTCACGAATCGTGCCGACTTCTGCAATCCGTTCCATGAGCTCACGGGAGTAGAACCAACGTTCTTTGGCGATGCGTTCAAAGACAGGGTTCACTTCTGCGAATTCTTCGCCTCCGACTTTTTCCGTGGCGCCCACATCCATGATGTTTTTACGGATAAATGCCAAGGAGTACGCCGGCTCAATTCCAGACGAACAGTCCGCGAACATGCTCGTGGTGCCGGTCGGAGCAATCGTCGTGGTGGTGACGTTGCGCATGTGTTTAAACCCACGCTTCGGCCACACCGATTTGCTGAAGTTCGGGAAATTGCCACGTTCTTTTGCCAATTGCACGGACGACTCCCGAGCGGTGTTGGTAATGAACTGCATGACCTTATCCGCCATTTTCACCGCTTCTGGCGATGCAAAGGAAATAGAGAGTTCATAGAGCATGTCCGCAAATCCCATCACACCCAATCCAATCCGACGGTTCCCCAAGTTCATCGCCTTGATCTCAGGAAGGATGTAATTGTTGAGGTCAATGGTGTTGTCTAAGAAGCGTGTTCCAAGCTGCACAACTTCACATAGACGGTCCCAGTTGAGATCTTTCTTGCCGTTGTGGTCCGTAATAAAACGAGACAGAACAACGGAACCTAAGTTGCAGGATTCATACGGCAACAGGGGCTGCTCACCACACTGGTTTGTCGCCGCAATCTTTCCAATCCCAATGGCTTGGTTGTCTTTGTTGACCACATCGATAAACAAAACACCTGGTTCTGCCGACGTCCACGCACGTTCCGCAATCATGCGCCAAATGCGACGAGCATCCTCACGCCGAACTGTTCGTTTGGAGCGCGGATTAAGCAACGCATAATCCGTCCCTTCCTTCACCGCTTTCATAAACACATCGGTGACCGCCACAGAGATGTTGAAGTTCTTCAACTCCTTCATGTCCACTTTCGCATTGATAAATTCCTCAATGTCAGGATGATCAATACGCAAAATACCCATGTTCCCCGCCCCTCGCACAGCCGCATTGTTCACAATCGTCTCACACGAGAAGTTGATGAGCTTCATGAACGGAATCGGACCTGAAGAAACTTTTCCAGTGGAGGAAACCAAATCCCCACGTGGTCGCAGCTCGGAAAAGTCATAGCCAATCCCAGCACCGGTTTTGTGTAAAAACGCCGCATTCTTCAGGGTGGTGTAAATGTGATCCATGGAGTCGTGCAGCGGGAGGACGTAGCACGCCGCCAACTGTTGCAATTCACGCCCCGCATTCCGGAGACACATTCCAGACAGGAACTCCCGATTCGCCTGCATCTCGAAAAACTTATCTTCAAGGAGTTTCACTTCTTTTGCAGAATGACCGTACTTCTTGTCGCCGGAAGCGATGTTTTTCGAAACACGTGACAACAGATCGGCAAAGGTTTCGACAGGTTTTCCATCATTCCCAAGACGCAAATACCGTTTTGCAAGCACCGCGCTCGCACTTTTTGTCAGAGGGATCTCGACAGATGGAGCGGAAGGGTTCGCGGCAGGCATAGAGGAAACGTCAGAGAAAAAAGTGAGTGTTTTTCTTTCTGAGAAGGCTCAGAACGGACGCACGGATCAATGAAAGGGTCAGGAGGACGCACCGCGCGCACGACGCGCAGCTTGTTCGAAGTCCTCAGAGGAAGCGAAGGAGAAAAAAACGGAAGCGTATCGAATCGAGGCCACAGCGTCGGTTTCTTGCAAACGGGAAAGGACACGTGTCCCGATATCTTGGCTATTGGCTTCTGGAAGAAGCGTTTGTGAACCGGAACCCGCAATACGCTGAATCCGAGCGAGGTCCCGTTCAACAGCAGCAACGATCGAAAGAATATGTGTGTCAGTCACGGGACGCTTGGCACAGGCGATCCGGAGACTCGCAAGGAGCTTCTCTCGGTCGAAGGGTTCAAGCGATCCATCGCGTTTGCGGACATGGACGCGGAGTGGCTCAGGCGACTCGAACGTCGGGAAGCGATAGCCACACGCGGCACACAGGCGCCTGCGTCGGATCGCATTCCCATGGTCAGCAGGACGCGAATCCACGACCTGTGTTTCCCCTTCTTGGCAGGCAGGGCAGATCATGAGCGGAAGGAGGACACAAGGCGCAAAAACCGATGTCTCCGCTGCGCAGATGTCAGTGTACCAGACACGTAATATGCTAAATGTAGGGACATGTAGAACGCGTAGAACACAAGATATAGACGCTTGAGTTCATTATACGTCAATAGGTTGTGTTTGTTTCCAAACAAACAACCCCGTTCGAAAATGGAGTTGTGGATAAAACCGAAGCAAATTCTTTCGGCTACAGAAGCTACAAAAGGTACATCTGTGAGAAAAGGCTGTTCTTTCAGTCGAGAAAATCGAGTAACTTTGGATCTTCAAAACGC
>CAYJMK010000056.1:0-5808 GCA_964371425.1 uncultured Candidatus Saccharibacteria bacterium | reverse complement strand
GGACGATTTGCGAGGACGTCGAAGGTTAGGACCGTGCCTTTCCCGAGCGCTTCTGCGAGCGGCGTTCCAGGTTTGAACTGTTCTGGCAGGATCCAAATGGTGCGTTCGTCTTTTGCTGTTTCGCCCAGTTCGTCTGGGCCGCAGAGCATGCCTTCTGATGCGACACCGCGGATTTTTGAGAGCTCGATGTTGTGGCCGTTGAGAACAGCACCCGGTAACGCGAGCGGGACATTCACTGGCGCCATCCCTTCAGCGATATTCGTCCCACCGCAGACGATCACACGTTCTTTACCATCGCCGGCATCAACGTTTACAACGCGGAGTCGGTCCGCAGACGGATGCGTTTCGACGCTGACAATGCGAGCGACCACAACGTTTTTCCACGCTTCTGCTGCGTCTGTGATGGCGTCGACTTCAAGAGACGCGAGTGTCATTTTTTCTGACACGTCTTTTGGCGTGAGGCCGGAGAGGTCAACGTATTGTGCGAGCCAATTCCAGGAAGCTTTCATAAACGTCTGTATGGCGAACTAGAACTGGCGAAGCCAGCGGAGATCGTTTTCGAAGAAGGCTCGGAGGTCCGGCACCCCGTGCTTGATCATGAATGGCCGTTCCACACCGAAGCCCCACGCAAAGCCCTGCCACTCGTTTGGATCGACGCCGAAATTCCGCAACACATTTGGATGCGTCATGCCTGCGCCCCCCATTTCGAGCCAACCCGTTCCTTTACAGACCCCGCAATGCGAACCGTCTTGGTTGCAGATGGTGCAAGTCACGTCGACTTCGACAGATGGTTCCGTAAACGGGAAGTAGCTTTGACGGAACCGGATTTCAACATCATCACGTTGGAGAATCGCACGCATCGCTGCGCGGATTGTTCCTTTAAATTGGGACAGGTTGATGTCTTTTGCGAGCACTTGCGCATCGAACTGATGGAACATGGTTGTGTGCGTTCGGTCGTCGTCGCGGCGAAAGGTAGAACCAACCGCGAACACGCGGAACGGCGGTTTGAGTTCTGGAATCGCGCGCCCCATGGTGACCGCTGTGCAGTGCGTACGCATCAAGAGACCGCCTGGCACGAAGAATGTGGCCTGCATATCTCGCGCGGGATGCCCGGGTATGAAATTGAGACCCTCGAAGTTGCGCCAGTCTGTTTCGACATGCGGTCCTTCTAATTGTGTGAAGCCCATGTTCTCCAACACTACTGCGATTTCGTGCGACATCTGCGTGACCGGATGCAGCGTTCCACGTTCGGGTGTGATACCGGGTAGCGTGATGTCGATTTGTTCGTCTTGAGCGAGGCTGGATTCGTGCGCGGTTTCTAATTCTGTTGTGCGTGTTTGAAACTGTTCCTCCAATATTTTTCTTAGGCCATTCAGTTCTGGTCCGAGCTTCCGACGTTCTTCATCCGACACGGTTCCTAATGCTCGCAACCCAAGTGCGAGCGCACTTTTTCGCCCAAGGAGTTGCACGCGCATCTGTTCGAGCGCCTCCGCGGTTTCACACGAAGCAAATGCGTTCTGCGATGCAGCAGATGTTTTGATGGGTTCGATGTCTTTCAGCAATTGTTCGAGCGGAGATTCCATAGGAGTGCTGGCGTTTTCTGGTTAGGCGCGCATCGCCGTAGGGGGAGCGTTGCGACGTGACTGGAAGAAGAGTTCAGCGAGTAAAACGGCGGCAACGAGCGCCGTCGCGTTCCACCAGCTGAGGAGATGCGCATGTTGGAGCGCCAAAGAGACTACAAGTGCCGAGGAGAGCAACATGCCCTGACGGAGCGATGGCGTGAGATGAGCGAACAAGACGTTGCGTCCGGTGGCCCACCGTCGGAGTCGGTACCCAATCAATGTGAAGGTTCCTACGCAGGCGAAGAAGAGTGTGGCATAAAAGCCCACAATCCCCTGCCAACCCCCTGCATCCGGTCGCACAAGAGCGACAATCAGGAGGAATGCTGCCCAACAGAGCAACGTTGAAAGACCTAAGCCTAAAAGATACCGTTTCATTCGTGTTTGTGCGGACGCAGCGTACCGTGTACGGCTTTTCTGGACAAGAAAAGGAGCTTATTTAGCCGTATGCTACCGCTGCGCTGCATCGCAAATATTCTGAAAATCGCAGAATTTGCACTGGAAGCCTGGTGTGGGCGCAAAGTTGGATGTTTCCATCTCCGCCATTGTCTCTAAAACGTGTTCACGGAACGCGTCGAGCTCTTCTGGGGTTCGCTCGGTTTCCCAACGCTCACCGACATCGACGAACTCCAAGGCGAGTCGTCCTGGCTGCAAGTTGAGGACATCCCGCACCGCGAGGGCATATAAACTCAACTGAAGATTTTCATCGACGTCGGATTGTTTTGTAGGGGGTTTCCCTGTTTTGTAATCGACAATCGTCACCGTGCCGTCGTCCGCTTGGTCCACGCGGTCGATGTAGCCTTTGAACGCATACGGACCAATTTTCAGATTGAAGCCTTTTTCGATAAACAGCGGAGCGTGGAGGGTGGGTTGCACGCGTTCGAAATAGCGACGCAGAGATTCCTTTGCTTCTTCTTTGCGCGCCTGCGCATGCGCTCGAGATTGGTAGTACGCGTTGACCCAGTTGTCTTCGAGTAATTGTACGAGGCGCTCTGGCGTTGGCTCCTCCCCCCGTTGCAAACCTTCGTAGAAACGCTGCATCGCGGTATGAATCGATTTCCCGTACGAAAAAGTGTGTGAACCCTTACCTGGAATTTTCAGAATGTGGGCGAATTCATACTGACGCGGACAGGTTTCGAAGACTTTCAACTGTGAGAACGAAAATCGGGATGGAAGTTTATTGCGACGCGGTTTTTCTGGGCCTGCTGGAACGTTGTGTGCGTCGCCTTTTACCGTTGATGCAGGCGCGAATAAATCTTGTTGCGTTGGCTCCCGGTCTTGCTGCCACTGTTCTAAAACGGAGCGCACTTCTAGCAAAAACCGCGATGGCTTTTTCTTACGCTTCCCGCCGTAATCTTCTGCATCGGTCAGATAGAGACGTTCCTGCGCACGCGTGAGCGCAACATAAAAGAGACGACGCTCTTCTAACAGATGTGGATCGTTTTCTGGGAGCTCTTCTTTCACGAGTTCATCAGGAAGTGGCAGCGCTTCCGAGCGTCGCCGCGTTGGGAATCGGTCCGACGCCAGGTTCGTCACAAACACGTTCTTGAATTCAAGGCCTTTTGCGCCGTGAATCGTCATGATCTGGACGACGTCTGGCCCATCTTCTTGCATCACCGGTGATGGGTCCTCTCCAGCTTCAATCAGCAGATCGAGTTCCGTGATGAATTCTTTCACCGTGTGAGAGACACCCGCGTTCCCAAACTCTTGGAGTCGTTTAAAAAACAGCGTGATGCCTTGCAACCGTCTTAGATTTTCTGGCGAGTCTTCCGCCTTGAGTGTTTTGAGCATGTCCGTCTCTTCTAAGAACGCCAACACCATAGCCCCTGCTTCTTCTTCTCGCGCGCGGCGGGCGTGACTCTCATAGAGTTTCAGAAACGAATCGATCCGTTTGCGCGCATCCTCTGATAAGCCCGCGATCCGGCCACTCCCAGACAGCGTTTCAAAGAGCGAATCAGCCGCTTTTTTGGCCTCTGAAGAGAGCAACATGATGTCATGTACGGGGAAGTTGAATGCCGGCAACGTAAGCACGCGGTAGAGCGAAACACTGTCGTGTGGATCTGCAAGTACCCGTAGGTAAGCCAAGATGTCGAGAATTTCTGGACGCGTGTAGAGCCCACGTGCCGCACGGAACGCAAATGGCACTTCGCGCGCTGACAATAATTGCACAAACGTATCCGCCTGCGCGTTTGAACGAATCAGAATCGCGCTGTCCGCCCACGTACCGGCTGGATCTGCATTCCGTAAACGAATAATTTCATTTACCACAGCGAGTGCTTCTCGCTCTGCGGTCTGTTCGTGATAGCGCTCCGGTGGTACGCCCGTTTTCTTTTCCGCGACCAGTTTCTTACTGATCCCCTCTTTGAACTCGAGCGTGTCGGGATTGTTGAACTGAATGCTCGCGTACGCAAGATCCAAAATTTCTTGCGTCGACCGATAGTTCTGCGTGAGAACAATTTGTTCCGCGTTTGGATAATCGCGGCGGAATTGGATGATGTTCGAAACGGATGCTCCACGGAATTTGTAGATGGCCTGCGCGTCGTCCCCTACCACTGTGAGGTTATTTTGCGGTGATGCAAGCAGCTTGACCAACTCCATCTGTGCAATGTTTGTATCTTGGAATTCGTCGACGAGGACGTACTTGTAACGCTTTTGGATACGCGCTCGGACTGCTGGGCGTTCGCGCAAAAGTTTAAGTGAGTACGCAATCAAATCGCCAAAATCAATCAGCCCTTCTTCTGCCATGAGCTTCTGTGATGCTTCATAGAGCGCGGCAATCTCTAACACGCGTACTGCTTCGGCTTTTTCTTCGTCTGTTTTGGCTTCATCTTTCTTTTTTTGTGCGTAGGCGCGGTATTGCTCAGCAGAGATGTCTTCGTCTTTCGCGCGTGAGAGGTGTTTGGCGAGTTCCGCCAAGAACGCATTCGGCCGACCCAACGGACGATACAGATTCAGCGGTAACTCAAAGACGTGTTTGCGGAGGAACAACCATTGGTCTGCCTGTGACAACAGTTTGTAACGCGTGTCTAATCCGATCTCCAATCCTTCTTGTGTGAGCAGCTTGTCGCAGAAACCATGGAACGTATCGACGGCGAGTTCGCCATAACCCATGGGCAGAAGCCGATCGACGCGCGTTTCCATTTCTTCTGCAGCACGGTCGGTGAACGTGAGCGCAAGGATTTCTTCTGGTTTTACGTTCTGGTTTTGGATGAGCCAGGCAATACGTTTTGTCAGGACAGTGGTTTTGCCTGTGCCTGCACCCGCCACAATCAGCAATGGCCCAGCGGTATGCGTAACTGCCTTCTTCTGGTCCGTATGTAAGCCGGCGAGGAGTTCGTTGGTGGCATTCTTCTGGGGGGTGGGGGCCGTGGTTTTGGGAGACATGATGTTTTCTTGTCTCCCTATCCTAGCAGCTGAAAACAAAACAGGACCCGTGGGCCCCGTTTGTCTCTTAGATTGGCTTTTTCGTCTAAACCTGGAAGGTTTGGACAAATAGCATGGTGACCATGCCGTACAGGATTCCGACCGAACCTGCCACTGCAACCACTGTCATGACACCGGCTGGATGCGACAGAATCGCATCTTCGAACTCCTGGAGGGCTTTCCCACCCTCGGACTCAAGACGCTTTGCAGCGCTTTCCATAGGGGTTTTTGTTTACCGGCCTTTTGCCTTTTTTGGGCTGGGGCCGTTGGTGTAATCACCAACTGCTAACTATTATAGCAGAAAATGGCGGAAGATCAAGGGTTTTTAGATGGGTTCGTCTGTTTGACCTCTCTTGCGCCCAAAAAAAGAGGTAAAGCCATTTGTCCCCCCAAGTCCGACTCAGGCACCTCGACGATCCCCCCACCGAGCTGTCGAGCGCTCAGATTCACAAACTTCTATCTCATTCCTCTTCGCCCTTTCGCCCTCCGATACCCATGCTATGGTTCCGCACATTATGATTCTTCTCGTGTTCATGGTGGTGGTCGTCCTCTTCTTCGCCGCTCTCTGGAGAGGTTCTGAAGCGGCGATTCTTTCGTTTCCTCGTAACCGTCTTACAGCGCTCCGTCACCGACCCACGCACAGCACGCACGCTCTCCTCTTCTTGTTCGACCGCCTTCCACAGACGATCGCGACGATTGTGATTCTGAACAACCTCGTCACCGTTCTCGGGAGCTTTGCGATTGGCTCACAAACCGCAAAGGTTTT
>CAYJMK010000055.1:0-5906 GCA_964371425.1 uncultured Candidatus Saccharibacteria bacterium | reverse complement strand
TTCTGAATATCCTGCACGATCATGTTTTCGAGCAGCGTCGACTTACCCGTACCGCTCCGACCAATCACGTAGATATGACGCATGCGGTCTTCCCCCCCAACACGGATGTCTGTGTCCACATTCCGATACATATTTTTGCCGAGCAAAATCCCTTCTTTTGGTAGATCTTGTGGTGGAGCCGCTTTCTTAGAACCAAGCCAGAGAATTTTCGGCGTTTCAGTAAACTTGGTTGGGAAGTGAAAGATCGACGCGAGTTCTGCGGTGTTCAAAATAACGCGCTGACGGTGGTTGAAGTATCGGAACACAAAGTCTTGTACTAGCGTCCGTTGGCTGTCTTTGCCCGCCTTAAACCCGTTGAATCGAGGCGCATTGTACTGTGTGAACGAAGAAAGAATTCCGTTCAACTCCTGACGTGCCTGCTCCTCTGTGGGCGCAGAGACCAACAACCGCACGTTCGCTTCGAATGGGACTTTACTTGTCTTCTCTTCTAGCGCTTTCACCATCTCTTCTTCATGTGGCGTCAAACGACGTTCTTCTGCACGATTCATTTCTGCCGCCGTCCGTTCTGGTTCGCCTTCTTTTTTTGTCTTCAGCGCCCGACTAACAGATGTCACACCACGCATCGCCGCACTCGAAGATTCCCCATAACCTTTTCCTTGCTGCATGCGCCGCGCAATCAAGCGCCCTTTACGAGAGACATGATGATGCGCCGGCCGGAAGACGATTTGCATGGCTGCTCCGCTTCCCTCTGGCAGTTTCGCCAACGCGTTTGAAACCGCATTCAACGGATCTGTTTCAAGGTCTTGATATGTTCGAATGGGAAGGTGGTGTTTAGAAATCAGTCGCAGCGAGGTTCCCACGACCTTCTGTCCGGGGAGGAAAATGCTGTATTCGCCCGCTTCTTCAATCTGACTCTTTGGATATTGCGACTGAATTTGGCGTTCGATAAACGATTGCAATCGCCGCGAACAGGCAATATAGAACCGGAGTTCGTTTTCGACCAAGACCAGCTCAAACGAAAGGACATCCTGTCCAAACAAGAAACGACGCCAAGACGGCGTGAACGCATCCATCGCAGAAAAGTTTGTGTACATGGTCTCCGCAACGGAGATGAGTTCTTTCTCACCTTTGCCGTAGTTTTTCTCTTTTTCCAATTCGTCTCGGTGTGTCCGCGGAAGGGTCACCAACAACGTCACCATGTGGAGCGATTTGGGTAAACGTTGACGATGCCGCAGTTCCCTAATCATGAAGACCACAACCAACACAAGAATTATCGCGATCACCGCAATGATCCCCATGAGAAGTGGCGCGGACAGTTCCGGTAAGACGAGAACGCGTTCCGTTCGCGGTTGGAGGCTGCGTTGGGAAATCTGCTGTGCAATCGCTGCGAGCACTGGTGTTTGTTTAGGCTTTGGGAAGCTTCTTTTTATCGACGAGATGAGTATACAGTTCGTCGATCAATGCGTCATGAAACGCGTCTAAAAGATATGGGCTCTTTGCGGAACTCGCGAGTTCTACCGCATGTCGAATGCCTTTTTTAAATGCGATCACTACGAGTCCTTTGACTTGCTCAGGTTGATCTTGTGTGAGGAATGTTTTCAAGAAAAGATCATCGTCCATGTCTTTTGGTAGCTGGGATGCTGCCGGTGCTTTCCGTTTCGTCTTATCTTCTCCTTCTTTCGCCGCTGCTGTCTCTTTACGTTCTTGTTCACGCGCCCCTTCTTGCTCTTTTCCTGTCTCTCGCTGCGGCTGTTGCTCCGGCGTCGCCTCTGGAGCAGCTTCTGGTTTTGGTTCTGGCGCGGATTCCTTTTTTTCAGGCCCAAACTGTTCTACCGCATGGGCTCGTTCTTGGGCTTTTTGCTGTTCAACCACCTCTTCAATAGTGAGCGGTTCGCTTTCGAGGTCTGAGCCGGGTGTGAGAGCCCCCGGCATGCCAGGACGATCGGACATGAATGTTTGCTACGTATGAGTGTCCGAGAAGTATACCGGTTTTTCCGCTGATGGACGAATCTGCCAGATCTGCTTCGTGCTACGATGTCTCTGTTCAAGCTTGTCTACCGCTTTTGCTCGTTGACCAGTGAGGATATTTCTGCTATAATAATCAACGAAATCGGGTTCCGCTTCTTTGTCTCCTATGCCAAAAGAAACACACCAAACCCCAACCTTTACTTGGACGAGCCTCCGCTCCCCTTCCCATGCCGAGATCATGGCGTTGCAGGAGCTGTTTCCGTTTGCAGAATCTGACCTCAAAGCCATCCTTCCTCCTTCAAAACGGGCCCGGATCGACTTCCGTGAGGGCTACATTTTAGCGATGATCCCGTTCCCGGTTTACGACCCGGAAACGAAACGTGTTTCTTCTTCGGAAGCGGACTTTTTAATCACTGACAAGCATCTGATCACGGTCACACGTGAAGATTCTCCTGCTCTTGAACGCTTCTTGAACGGTTTGAAGCATGGAGACAGCGCGAAACTTGCTTCCCGTAAGAGTCCAATGCATTTGGCGCTGACATGTTTCCAAGCGATTCTGAATTCGCAAACATCTGCGTTGGAAATTTTTGCCGAACGCGTAGATGGCATTGAGCGCCGCTTGTTTGAGAAGCGCTTGCACGGATCGACGGTGTTAGAGAGTACCCATTTGAATCTTGCGTTTTTACAAATGTTGAAGTTGATGAAGCCAATTCGGGAAGCACTTGCGGAACTAGAAGAACAAACCGAGCCATCTTTGCGGAACAAAGCCGAAGAGACGCGTGAACTCGCTGACCATATTTGTACCCTGATTGAATCGGACGATGCTGTTTTGGATGAACTTCAGCGAACGTACGATTCGCTTGTTTCTATGCGGACGAACGCGATTGTGAAAACGCTCACTGTTTTCTCTGTGATGCTGCTTCCTTTGAACGCGATTGCCAGTATTTTTGGGATGAACTTCAAGAACATTCCGCTTGTGGACGATACTTCCGGATTTTTTGTCTTAGTGACATTCATGGTTGTCCTGATTGTTTGTATGGGTGTGTTGTTCCGTCGTAAGCGCTGGCTCTAAGGGTATGAACCGCATCACAACCGCCATCCTCTTAGTCCTCGTTGCGCTTGTAGCGGGTGCATGGAAATGGTACAAGAGCGGCCGCGAAGAATCCGGGACCGCAAAAGTAGCGAACCCTCGTCAGTTGCGTGGAAGTTATGGAAAATCGGTGACTCCAACGCTTGATTTGTTTGCTCGTGATTTGTCTGCCCAAGCCAAGATGGGTCAGCTCGACCCAGTGATCGGCCGCGATACGGAGATTGAGCGCGTGATTCAGATTCTGTCCCGCCGTACCAAGAACAATCCCCTTTTGTTGGGCGAACCAGGAGTCGGAAAGACCGCGATTGCCGAAGGTCTCGCTCGGAAAATCGCTGCCGGTGAAGTCACAACGACGCTTCAGAATAAGCGTGTGCTTGCCTTGGATGTGACCGGATTGATTTCTGGAACAAAATACCGCGGTGAGTTTGAGAAGCGCTTGAAACGCATTACCGACGAGATCACAGCCGCGAACCGCAGCATCATTCTGTTTATTGATGAGGTTCATACGTTGGTGCAATCCCAGGGTAGTGAAGGTGCCATCAATCCTGCGGATATTTTTAAGCCCGCGTTAGCACGTGGTGAGTTGCAGGCCATTGGTGCGACCACGGAAGAGGAATACCGAAAATATATTGTCCCGGAAAAAGCTTTAGAACGACGCTTCCAGCCGGTTTATATTGGCGAACCGAGCTTAGAAGCCACGGCGGAGATTTTGCGCGGGTTGCGTCCTGTGTATGAGAAGCATCACCGTGTGAAGATTAGTGACGAAGCGATTGCTGCGGCTGTTGCGTTGTCTGATCAATACATTCACGACCGCTATTTGCCTGATAAGGCAATTGACTTAATCGATGAAGGCGCTGCTAAAGCAAAGTTGGACTCTGTGAATGCGCAGATGCGTCTCGTTCATGAAGCATCTGTTCAGAATGGTGGTGTTGCACCGGACGCGTCTGTGGCTGCGTCGGTTGACCCTACTGTAGCAGCAGCACGACTCCCCGGTTTGCAAACGGAACTCGCTCAGCTACAGGCAGAAGCACCTCAAGTCTTAGACCTGAAAGCGCTGAAACATTTGTACGAACGTACCGCTCATGTCCAGCAACAAGTCGCGTTGCTAGAGGGAGCGATTCGGGAACGGGAAGCAGAAACGGTTTGGCCTGTTGTGCAAGCATCTGACATTGAGCGCATTGTGATGGAATGGGCGGAAGCTACGCGCGATGCGAATACGCCGGAAGACCGACCGGGCCATCCGAGTCCTTCCGATGCCGCTCCTGAAGTGCTTCCTTCTTCTCCTCCTCAGGCTTAATCTCCTTCTATGCCAACATCTCCTTCTGTCGGTGCACGTCGCGTTGCAACAGAGACCGTGATCGCTACGGAAACGTATGCCATTACCTCTTCTAAAGCCGTGTTCACCGTGTGTGCGTTGGGCGGCGTCGCATACGGTCTTACGTTCCTCATGCTGACCGATTTGCTCAGTCGGTAACGCTCTCCTCTTGGTTCGGTCTCCGCGCTCTGCGCGACAAAAACAAACCTCTATGAAAGACGAAGTCCTCGATCTCCTGCGACACTCCGCGTTCTACGCTGAATACCTTTCGTTACGCTTCCCCAACGCGCCGCTTGTGGATGTCATCCAGGAAGGAACGAACAGACTCCAGCCATTGTTTGAGTTTGTCGATCCCGCTCCTGTTGAGGACGACGAAGTGGGAGCTTAGCTTTAGCATCCACATCAGCTTTTCGAAGAAAAGGAAGCTCTCTCGGAACCGGCTATCGACCCGCTCCTGCGGCGGGCCTCGCCTGCACCTCGGCAATGGCGCCTCGCCGAAGACGGCTCGGACCAAGCCGCCATTGCCTCCGCAGCTTCCTCAAGAACTTCCTTTTCTTCGGAAAACTGCGGCACCTCTCAGAGCTCCTGCGAAGGGACTTTTTTGTTTCACCGTTCCTTTTCGCTGACCGAATGCGCTATTCTGCCCACATGCCTGTCACGCTCTACAACACGCTTGGAAAACAGAAGCAGCCGTTTGAACCGCTCGAGGCGGGTCACATACGCATGTACAACTGTGGGCCTACGGTTTACGGCCGATCACATATAGGGAATTTGGCGAGTTTTTTGTTCGCCGATTTTTTGCGTCGGCATTTGGATGCGTCGGGATTTGAGGTTCGCCAAGTGAAAAACATCACCGACGTGGGTCATCTAACGCAAGAAGATTTTGATGCGGGCGAAGACAAGATGGTTGCTGCTGCAAAACGAGAAGGGAAAGGTGTGGAAGTAGTCGCGAAGCTGTACACCGATTTGTACCTTGCGGACGAGCAGGCACTGAACATGCTTGAGCCAGCCGAACGCCCGCGTGCAAGTGCCTACGTCCCGCAGCAGATTGCGTTTGTGGAAGCCCTGATAGCTTCCGGACATGCGTACGCCGTTGAAGGGAATGTCTATTTTGATGTGACGTCCTTTTCTGCGTATGGAGCGCTTTCCGGAAATACCGTGGACGCACTGCAAGCGGGCGCTCGCATTGAAGTGGACACACACAAGCATCACCCCGCTGACTTTTTACTCTGGCGAAAAGCGAAACCTGATCATTTGATGCAGTGGCCATCGCCGTGGGGGCAGGGCTACCCGGGCTGGCATATTGAATGTTCCGCTATGGCAAAAGAACTCTTAGGCGAACAGATCGATATTCATACGGGCGGCGAAGATAACATCTTCCCCCACCACGAGTCTGAAATTGCTCAGACAGAGTCGTTGAGTGGTCAGCCCTTTGCACGTGTTTGGATGCATCGCCGGCACATTTTGGTCGATGGTCAGAAAATGGCGAAGTCAAAAGGCAATTTCTACACGTTAGATGATGTTCGCGCGCAG
>CAYJMK010000054.1:0-6002 GCA_964371425.1 uncultured Candidatus Saccharibacteria bacterium | reverse complement strand
TAGCCTCATCATTGGAAAAACTTTCCATGCCCGGCAAGAAGTACCATCCTGGGGCTTATGGGGTCGCATCTTTGATTGTAAAGAAAAAGGAAGCTTTGGTATCAGCGATCTGGCTGACCCAGGTCGGCCGTTCATTCGTTCCATGGAGGGTAAGAACAGTGCCGTCAGATGCACGAATATCCTGGAGACCATTTTCATGAGGCGTCGTGAATGTGACTTGCGACGCTGTCGTTCGTAGTTCAGTCGGGGAAAGATTCAGGCCAGGGACAGCTGTGGTGTACTCAACGTTACCCGCAAGGAAAATGTGGTTACGAAACGCAAAACGATCTTGGTCCGTTTCAAGACGCGTGAAAAGAGCATCATCACTCGTCGCGAGGATGATCTTATACAAGCCTTCTTTTAGTCCTTCAATACGGAGCGAAGTATGTTGGGGAGTTGCCTGGCCAGTCGGAAGGATGATTCCGTCGTCGCCGGTCGCTGCTTCTCCCACAAGGCTACTATCATCTTCCGCGAATGCCTGAATCGTAAGGGAATCGACGCCATTTTGACGGTTGAGATCCGTCCATTCAGCACTGAGTGTGAGTGGTTCGTTCTTCACGTAGGCGTACAAAACATGTGATCCGCGCAGGGGAGTCGTTAGGACGGTGCGACGTGGAGAAGGCTGGTAGGTCGGGTCAATAAAGGGAATGTCCGTGATGACGCCGTATCGGTAGGTGCGCAGACGCGGATTGAGCTGAGCAAGCAGTCCGAAATCACTAGGGAAGGCAGAATCGCGGCGGAGGAGTTCGTAGGTATCCGTCTTGACAGAGGGCCAGTTCTCCTTACGAGCCTTGTCTACGACACCAATCTCAAAGGGTTGAAGATCAAATTTCCAAGCATCCTTCTGGACGAGCCCAACTTCCAAAATAGGTTGACCGGTATTCCGATATTGCAATTCAAGCTCGACAGACTGATACAAACGTGGAAGTTTCGCATTGATGTAGACCAAATCTTCCCGTATACGTCGATAGGCGTCGCCTGTTGCGAGATTCTTTTCTGGTGGTCCAAGTCGTCCTCTGGGCTCGAGTTCGAGAATGGGATGGTCTGTATCAACGGCGGACATCGATACCTCGTATGTTCCATCCGGACTAAAATATGCCCAAAGACCAACCCCAAAAACGATGGCCGTGATTCCAATGACAGCAGCGGAAATAAGGCGAGGAAGAGGAGGGAGTTTCATGGCAAGCGGGAGGGAAGAGATGAGCGGAGGCGTTTCACAAGCGGTACTAGGAGACGCGATGGATAGCGTCGTTCTTCTTCTGTTAAAGCTCGGAAGGCGAAGAGAAGAAGGACATAGAGACCTGAAAGAATCAGTCCCTTTAGAATCACCCATGAACCGCTAAACGGCAAGAAGAAGCCTAAGATAGCGGGAATCCCAGCACAGAGGGCGATGTGAATGAATCGAACAAAGGGAAACGGAAGGTGAAAAATATTCCAAATGACGAATCGTACACACACAGCGGCTAAAAGGGCGACACAGAGCGCTGCGCCGGCAGCTCCTTCCATACCAAATCGTGGCACAAAGAAAAAGAGCGCAAGGAGATAGACGGGCAAGATCGGCAAAACCAAACCTAGCAACGTTCGATAACGGGAGGCAGCCACAAAATAAAGAAGACTTTTTTCAAGAAAGACCGAAGCGGCAGCGGAGCCAAGGAGAAGAATAAGAACAAAGGAAGCAGTTCGATAGGCGGAAGGGAGGAAGAAATCAATCAGGTCGCCACTAAAAGAGATCGGAAGGAGGACTGCGGGGAGCAGCGTCACCAGCAGCAAGCCGTCAGATTTGTCATGATAGACACGAAGTTGCGCCGTTTGTCCTGCAAGCATTGTACGCGCAAGCGATGGAAGAAGCGTAACCGAAAGGGAACTTAACAAAATAAGCGGGATTTTCGCTAAAGAAGCAGCGCCTGCATAGTAACCAGCGAGGGTAGCTGCATCAGGAATCAGCGCTTTCAATAAATAAAGATCAAACGATTGGAGGAAAGGGAGCAACGAAACATAAGCAAGGAGGGGAATCATTGCGGCAAGGAAGGGGCGTAGTGGGTAGATTCCTTCTCCGGATGTGTAGTTTGGCCAGCGCTTCGCTTCTGCGCGGTACGTATAGAGCAGGTAAACAGCTGAAAGGAAGTAAGCAGCAAGGACGGCGTAAAGATCATGCCAAAGAAGCATTGCTGGAATGGCAAGAAGTTTCAACAAACCAGCAACAAATCGGTGGAGTGCCTGTCGGTGAAAAAGTTTGAATCCGGAAAGAACGCTCGCATAAAACGCTCGAATTCCGTACAGCGGGAACATAAGGGCGAGGGCACGCAGATATCCCGTAAGTTCTGGTGCGTGCAACTGCCTAGCAATCTGATCAGCAAAAAGCAGAAAAACAATACTCACTCCTGCGATTGCGACGTATTGGACATGTTGACCGCGGCGGATAATGCGGGCTGCTTGCGAAGGATCGCGAGCGATCAAGCTTGTGACATTGCGTAAAATGCCACGTGAGAACACGAGTTCACCCAGGTTGAGTGTAGCCAACAATATTCCGAACAAGCCGTATGTAGAGGGTGGCAAGAAAGACGCCAAAACAATCTGGACCAGATAACCAGTGCCAAGGAGAAAAACCTGAGAAAGAGTCATGCTTGCTGTGCCGGCAAGAAGGCCACTCTGCTTCTGTTTTGGGCGCCTGATTGTCATGTGGAGGTGAAGTAGACGACTCGTGATGAGCAGGATACCGTACGTCAAACGCCTGTAGTATTTGTGCAAGCATCCTACATCTATGTCTTCTCCAAGCAAGCTTATTTCTGTGCCTGCATTTTGTGTGATCGAATCTGGAATCCTTCCACATCTCGCTCAAATTCTTGAGAAAGAAGGGATCACACCCTTTCATCGACCCCTCATCCTAAGTGACGAACCTGTTCTTGCGGCAGGTGGATCGGTCATCCTTAATCAGTTCAAACAACATCATCTATTCTTGGTACCCAACAATCTCCTTTCTGAAGCCGAACGGGCAGCAGAAGACGCAATCCAAAACGGATGTGATGTGGTTATTTCGGTTGGTGGAGGAAAAGTTCTGGACGTTGGGAAGTACGCTGCACAGAAGGCAGATTTGCCACACATCGCGTGTCCGACAACACCATCCAATGACGGTCTCGCGTCGTCAAATGCGACCTTAATCGGACGGGACGGGGTATCTGCAAGTCACGCCTGTGGAATGGCGAAAGGAATTGCCGTCGATCTTGATCTCATCGCGAAAGCACCTCTTCGCAACGTCCAAGCTGGAGTAGCTGATTTAATCTCCAATCTTTCCGCATATGATGACTGGAAACTAGCGGCAGAAATGAAGGATGAACGTATGGACGGATTCGCCGCTTCCTTAGCGCTCGTACCAGCCGAACTCATTCTCGAACGGTGCAAGACAGGTGCAGATCTGGTAGACGCCTCCTTTCTCGCACAGCTCGTGAATGGTCTGATTCTGAGCGGAATTGCGATGCATTTCGCTGGTTCGTCACGTCCTGCTTCTGGAGCAGAACATAAGATTTCTCATGCGATCGATGCGCTGTACCCTGGGACGGCCATGCATGGGGAACAGGTTGCGGTTGGCATGGTGTATGCGGATATGCTCCGCGAATCCCCCCGCACAACGCTTCTTCAAACTCTATTTCCAAAGTTCGGCATTCCAACACAACCATCGGATCTCGGTCTTTCAGAGGAGATGTGGAGCCACATTCTTGCGTACGCACCTAAAATACATCCGGACCGATATACAATTCTCGAACATGTCGCGAACAAGAGCAACAATAATAGGTAGTCTACTGAGGCTTCGTGTACTCAGCCTGAATACAGACACGACGCTTGAAGTACTGACCAATGCCGGGGAGATAACTGAGAACCCATTCTACATAGCGTAACACCGGAACATGAGACGGCAGATGAAAAGCACGGGTGATCGTAAATCCAAGCGGCACGAGAATTGCTTTGTACTCCGCCATAGTCCGCAAGCCAATGTGAGTCTTGTTTTCCTTGAGAATGATGTTACGGATGCGCAAATATTCAAAAAAATGCGTACGGTTTGGAGTGTAGATATACAGAGTAAAGTGAGGAATAGTGCGCTGAAAATTCAACAGCATTTTCTTCAAAAAATCATCTTCTAAGTGCTCAGTGAAATCAATCAAGAGAACTTTGTTAGCCTCAGAAGGCAAGGTCATCTCAGTCAAGTCACCGAGGATGAACTGCACCCGATCTTTGACTTCCGGAAACAAGCGCAAAACAGCTCGAGAGACCTCTAAGGCGTTGGGGTCTAAGTCAACACCAATCACTTTTGCACCCTTAAGGGCACAGTCGATGGTGAGTTTGCCAGAGGACGAACCAGCTTCAACAATCACATCATGAGCCTGAGGCTTCACGAACGCTAAGACATTCCGATGCTTATTACTGTGAAACAAACTAGAGCCGAGCCACCCACGAGCAGCTTTCTCATGCGGGTACCCTTCATACAAATGGGTAAAATCCTGTTCAAACTCTTGTGTGATGGCCATAAAGTAACAGAAAAATATTGAGTGGAATCGCAACGGGTTGAATGTAACCAACAGAATTTATCTATTTTCATCTTATACATCAAGTGTATTCACTTGTTTTTTAGAGGAGGACACGTACACGTTGACGGTCTAAGAGGAGCGTGGCAGGATCCATCTCATCTTCCTGTCTAATAGAGGTTTCTATGCGCGCAATTATTCTGGCAGCTGGCATGTCGATGCGGCTTCGTCCCATGACGGAGCATGCTCCCAAGACGCTCATCTCACTCGGAGAACGGACGATTCTTGAACATATCGTTCGGTCGCTTCTTGCATCTGGCGTGAACGATATCGCAATAGTGGTCGGGCACGGAGCATCCCATGTTCACACCGAAGCAAAGCGACTCGAAACACTCCTACCAGGACTCGCGCTGAAATTCGTCCTGAATGAAGAGTACGAAACAAAGGGAAATATCTACTCCCTGTACGTCGCGAAAGACCTTTTCGACACGGACGTCATCGTCATTAATTCGGACACGATTTTCCATGAGAGCCTCATGGGCGCGTTGATGGCAGATGCGTCTCCAAATGCATTCCTCGTAGACGACCATAAAGAGCTTGGCGAAGAAGAAATGAAAGTATTGGTAGATAAGCGTGGTCACGTCACTCACATCCACAAAGCTCTAGATCCAAAACGGGCTCGTGGTGAATACATTGGCGTTCTGAAGTTCTCCAAAGAAAGTGCACCAGAGATCATCCGGGGTTTGGCAGAAGTGCTTGCATGTGATCCAGCGCTTTACTACGAAGATGGGTTACAAGCGGTGCTCCATCGTGTTCATTTTGGTGTCTG
Source organism: uncultured Candidatus Saccharibacteria bacterium (assembly GCA_964371425.1). Classification (GTDB taxonomy): domain Bacteria; phylum Patescibacteriota; class JABMPQ01; order JABMPQ01; family JAGQLO01; genus CAYJMK01. Next base: position 617 of record CAYJMK010000054.1, on the reverse strand, counting down.
TAGTACTGCTGGGTTGCCCTGCATGGAGATCGATACGCACGAGGACTTGGCCGTTGCGAGGGACATGATTTCTTCCTGCTACGAAGCAACAAAAGAGAAAGCGACGGTCGCCTAGAGAGGTGTTTCCAAGAAGGAACCAAAACGAGCCTCAGGGCGCGTTTTGGTTTTCAAACAAAAGCTCAATTAATCTGGTTGTCGTACAGCACTCAGGAACTGTTTGATCAACATCGGAACACTTGCAACTGCAAACAACCAGAGGAGCCATTCCTCATAACCGGCCAATACAGCGAATGAGATCGAGAAAATAGTCAGATCAACCGTGCCAAGATACATCGTCTTTGTGAGGGAAAACTCTGCATCAGCTTGGCCCTGCCAGAAACTTCGTTTTGCTTCGCGAAGATAGCCAACAAGCAGCATACCAATCGCAGCGGCACCACCAATCAGCAAGAATTGTGTATCAGCACTCTCTGCATACAGATGATAGGCCAAGACGGAGAACAGGAGCGTTTCTTTCAGCCGATCTGAACACGAATCGAAGAACGCTCCGAATAACCACTTCCGTCCGGAGAGACGGGCGATCTCACCGTCAGAGCACTCAAAGACAAATCAAACCTGAA
>CAYJMK010000053.1:4939-6084 GCA_964371425.1 uncultured Candidatus Saccharibacteria bacterium | reverse complement strand
TTCGTCCGCCTGTGTGGACGCTGTGTCCTGCTTTTTTCCGTTCGAAACCTGAGGAGATTGCGATGACGAAGTCCGTCACAGAGTTGTTCCATTCACCCGTTCCGCATCGTGCGCTCGAGGAGTTCCTGCACTACGTTCCGCAGTACTTTCATATCGTCCTGGCACATCCTGACTGTGCCGGCCGCTCCGGCGGATATCTGTGTGTTCGTCGTTCTACGGGCTCACGAGACCTGCCCCCGCTGGTTGTGATCCTTGTTGGTTCTGCGCCGCTGGGAAAGGCTGCAAAGTACTGCAACTTCGCTCAGGAGAAGGCTCAGCGCCTGTCGGATCATCCCGACCACCTCTCTTCCTGGCAAACGCGCGATGAGAGCGCGGACCAGTACGGCGGAAGTGTTCGAGGCGAATCTTTGATCGCTTCGTTCTCTGGCCTGCCGGAGCACGCGGATGAGCTGCTCGTTGTTCAGGTCATGCTGCAGAGTGGCCAGATCAATTATCCGCGAGCACGTGAAATCGCGGAGATCAGCGACAATCAGATGCTCCTCGACTGGCTCGCCAACCCCTGATCGTCACACGTGCTGACATCAGTGACCTCCCCGCGGAGGCTCTTTTTTTTGCACAAGGTTTTTCTCGCGCCATAAAAAAAGGAGTGTCAGGTTTTCTAAACCACACACTCACTTGCTTTCACCTTTTACCTTCTGATCCCTCACTCTGTTCAAGAGCGTTGCACCTATGAAACCTAGGATGAACCCCGCAATTGCGCACCACCACAGCTGGAGTCCTATCCAGATGCCCATGGCTGAACCGATTCCTCCGCCGAATATTCCCCATAGACCAGGAGTAAGGCGCGAGCTCGCGTATTCACGCTCATACCGTTCGATAGAGGCTATCCTCTCATCGTTTTCCTGATGTGGTCGTTCTTCGCCCATCTCTCCCTCCTTGTTTTGTGCGGATACTACATTAGCATAGCTGTCGTTTTGCCACTGTCTCTCGCCCGTCTCTTCATCCATTCTCGGAGAAATGCATTGTTGGATTCTTTCTTCGTCTACGTTAGGAGCGTTATGTGGATCTATTCGTTTCGAGACGTGGCCACTTCTTCGTACCAAGACGATCGTCTTCTTTGGAAGGAAGGGCGAGCGCTTCCTCGA
>CAYJMK010000053.1:2147-4929 GCA_964371425.1 uncultured Candidatus Saccharibacteria bacterium | reverse complement strand
GAAGGGTATGTTGTGTTTCAAGTAAGAACTGGGTACATTATTTTTGTGGTCTCAGTGATTGTTTTCTCGTAGAAAAGGAGGTCGCGGATGGAAGCTTTCTTGGATATCTTTGGGGTTATTGGGGCCATCTTCATCTTGTGGTTGCTGATCACACCGGCATCAGGGGATGATGGGTCCGAGAACAGGCAAATGTAGGGGAAGGAGGCGGAGGAGGCTCATAAACGCTGGATGCGGGCCATGCAGAAGCATCCACCCGGCGAATGGCGTTCGTGAGTCGTTGATTCATGTGAACATGTCATGCTTCCACAATGGAGGCTCTTTTTTTTCTACGCTAGAAATGTTTTTTGAATCCACTCCTCACAGTACGCGGCGACTTCTTGAATGCCTAAGTGTGCAAGATTTGGATCTGGGTTTTCTTTTTGTTCTTCGACACTACGATCTTTGCACGGCCAGGCGGGTGCGAGGACTTCGTAACCCTGCGCTTCAAAAATGATTTAAAGGGATCCCAACACGTAGGCGTGACCCAGGCTCCGTGGATGAGAAGGATGGTTGGCGTGCGGTCATCATAGCGTTGTTGCCCTCTCTTGCTTGTCCCGCTATCCTCCGCCTGCGTCTCTTTGCGATGAGAGAACCTCTGCAAATCAGGAACGCAGGCCCGAAGGGCCGAGTACGGATTTGCAGAGAAGAGGAGGAGGCGGACGGAAGCTGAAGTGTTCTGGCGGAGCCGGAACACGGAAGCTGGAGTCCGACGACGACGAGGGTGCGTAGCTCAGGGGTCAGAGCGTCCGGTTTACACCCGGCAGGTCGGGGGTTCGATTCCCTCCGCGCCCACCATCGAAAGGAACCAGGCTTCTTGCCTGGTTCCTTTCGATTATGAGGTGTGTGGGAATCGAAGGCGATCCGAGGAACATGCCAGATGGCATGTTCTGAGGACGCCGGGCTCCGGAGGAGGCCCGAGCGGGAACCGTGAGCTTCCGAGCGAACGGTCGCGAGGGCCGGGGGAGGAGGATTCCCTCCGCGCCCACCATCGAAAGGAACCAGGCAAGAAGTAGGGTATTTTGTTCTTCGTAGTATGTTTTCAAACATGTCTGCCTGATTTTACCAACGCGATTCTCCTCTATTGCCAGTAGCAAAGACAGGTTCTTCTGAGCAAGAGCTCTAGATGGACGTGGCATGAACGGAGCCACTCCCATGCAGAAGCTCCGAGAGAAGGCGAGTGTCAACTTGACGCTGCAATGCTATAACATTTGTTGACATTTGTTTGTATTGAACTATTTTTTTATTGTTCTTTCTTGTTCTTGTTCTTTTTCGGTTTTTGGAGGAATTATGAGCCGTCTTTGGGATGTTGTTTCGGATGTTTTTGAGTGGGTTTTCATGGCTTGTGTTTTCTTGTTTGGTCTGTTCTTCGTATTGAGCATTTTTGGTGATGCTTTGGGGAGGATTCTAGGCTGGATCTGGATGTATTGTGAGTGTTCAGTCCCTTCCTAGCCGCGCTGCGTAGATCGCCGTGTTCCAACTGCCCTCCCCAACGCCCCGAGGCGTTTTTTCTTTGGTTCGACACGTTCTTTTGTTCGCCGTAGTATGTTGATTACAAACCTATGCCTGATTTCACCAACGCCATCTTTCTTCACGGCTGGGAAGGCACACCAGACAACCATTGGTTTCCGTGGCTGAGGCAGCAACTTGAAGCCACTGGTGTGAAAACACGCGCAACTTTGCTTCCTGATCCCGCTCACCCGCGCGCGAAGGCTTGGCTCAACTCTCTTCAAACAGAGCCGGTCGACACAGGAACGCTCTTGATAGGCCATAGTCTTGGCTGCGTCTTGATTCTTCGGTATCTCGAACAGTCTCAGCAATCCATCGCTCGAGTCGCTCTTGTTGCTCCATTCGCAGCTGACCTTGGGATTCCTGAGTTGGCTGCAACGGGATTCTTCGCGAAGCCGTTTGATTGGGATCGTATTCGGACGCAAGCAAACAGATTCGATTGCCTCATCTCCACCAACGACGATTACATTGATCCTGCGCACGCTCAGGATCTTGCAACACACCTCGGCGCCCGAGCGCATGTCTTACCGGAAATGGGACACTTTTCTGACGGTATGAAAGAACTCCCTGTTTTGCGCGATCTCCTTCTTGCGTAGCGCTGAAGGGTTGATCCTGCTAGAACAGCACGCTACAGTGCCGCCGAGCCGCGGTAGCTCATTGGTAGAGCAGAGGCCTGAAGAGCCTCGTGTAGACAGTTCGATTCTGTCCCGCGGCACCATGTCAGTGCGGGTGTGGCTCAGTGGTAGAGCGTCTCCTTGCCAAGGAGAAGGTCGCCGGTTCGATCCCGGTCACCCGCTCCATCTGACTTCTCAACGAAACGGACCCTCCAGGGTTCGTTTCTATTTGGTGTGACACTGCTTTTCCTTTGGCTGTGTCATTTTCTCAAAAAAAAAGTGCCCGACAGGTGTCGAGCGACGAACCGTTTCTCTCCTTCGCGACATGACGGCGTGTGCCGATCCACAGTTGTTATTGAGGTTCTACGAGCTGATGAGCGTGATCTTCGGCTTGGGCTTCGCGTGCCAGATCCGGATCGCCAGCAGCGTTCCGATCAGGGCGAAACACCCTTCGAAGACGGGCCACGCAGACCAGTTCGCCGCATCCTTCGCCAGCTCCCCCGCCGGAGCGATCAAGCGCCCGACGACCAGGAACTGCAAGCCTGTAGCCAAGTAAACCATCCCATCCACGATCCCGACTACCAGGCCCGACTGACCTGGGACGACGTGGACTGGCTCGGCCG
>CAYJMK010000053.1:0-2137 GCA_964371425.1 uncultured Candidatus Saccharibacteria bacterium | reverse complement strand
TTCCAGAGAGAGCTCCGTGGACACCGAACACGGTCATGACCATGAAGAGCGCAGCAAAGCTCGCGATGGTTGGATTGCTCGGAAGTGTCACATAGAGCACGCCCGCAGCGATCGTTGCGGCGCCATAGAGGAGAGCAACCACCGGCCCCCGTCGGGCCTGGAAGAAGTGATCAGACGCCCAGCCAGCCAGCGTTGAGCCAATCACGCCCGCGATCAGTAGGGAGAGCCCCCAGTTCGCGGTCACCCAGACGGTGCTCTTGATGCCGGTTTCACCAGCGATCAAGTAGTACCACTGTGTAGTGCCGTTCCGCAGGATGCCGGAACAGAACTCGATGGCGATGACGACTAGCATGACCGGATGCGTGAACACTTTCTTGATCAGCGTGAGAAGCGGCGTCCGCGTCTCCTCGGAGATGTTGGTCTGCCCTGTCTCGAAGTCCGAGAAGCCGGCTTGTGACGGCGTATCCCGGAGCGTGACGAACATAACCAACCACATCACGCCCAGAAGGATGGCTGGAACGTAGAAGAGCCACCAGTTGGCATCCACGCCGTTTCCGCCGAAGCCGAACAAGGTCGCCATGGCGTTTCCGAACCAGCCGGGGTCTTTGGCTCCGAGCGTCCCTCGTGATGCTCCGACGAGGGAGGCGCCCCAGTCAAACGCGAAGTACACACCCAGCGCAATCATCCACCCGAAGATGGTGCCGAACTGGCCGCGTTCGTTCACGTGGAACCACGGTGCCTTGACCGTGACGATACTGACAGCGCCGTAGCTCTGAAAGTGCATGTTCACCGCGAACAGCACCATGAAGCTCCAATACACAGACACGTCCCACTGCCACATGGTGATGCCGTAGAGCACCAAACCCATGGCTGCATTCGCAGCGATCGCTCCAGCCGTGCCGATCAGCATCGATCTACGTCCACCCAGCCGGTCCGCCAGCGGACCACTGATCAGGAACGAGATCCCATACACCCATGCACCAGCCGTGGAGATGTCTCCAAAGTCGGCCAGCGTGAGCTGTTCGCTCAGCGATTTCTGAGCGGTGGTTAGGTTATAGCGCCCCATGTACATCAGGGCATACGCCAGCCCGATCGGGAACCAGTTGAGCAGTCGGCGACGCCGGTAGGCCCAGGCATGCATCCCGGGGTCCCGCAGCCACAGCCACCACACAGCGGGACCACCCATCAGCACCTGCATGATGCCGCGGCGTCTGTCCGTTGCTTGCAACTTCATCAGTCCACCTCTTTCTTAGCGCTTTTTGCGCCCTCCCAGATTGAAACAAAGAACCAGCTTCTTGCAGCCAGCTGAGGAGCCTAGCGTGCTGTGGGAGTCCTGTCCACGCTGTAATACGGTTGCCACTGCGTGCGTATTCACGTAGCATCGGCTCGCGGCGACGTGGCCGAGTGGCAAGGCAAGGGACTGCAAATCCCTCTACGGCGGTTCAATTCCGCCCGTCGCCTCCAACCGTTCTTCTGACGGTTCTTGCAGGTTTCTCGGTTTTACGCGGCCTGTCGGGGTGGCGAAATGGCAGACGCGGGGGACTTAAAATCCCCTGGAGGATGATCCTCCTTGTGGGTTCGAGCCCCACCCCCGATACCAGATTTGTTTAGACTGTTTGGTTGGAAGGAGCATCTGTGACTGCTTCTTTTGTTTGTTCTTTCTTAGAGCCCCAGAGTCGGCTCTGGTGGTTCTGTGTGCATCTTTTTCATCGGGTCCTGAAACGCAGGCAGGTCTTCAATCTTTTTGAGGATCGCGGGGATTTTCGCAAAGTCATCGAACAGTGTTTGCCGGAGTGAACCGTTGTAGAGCGCAGCGGCTGGGTGATAAATCGGCAGATACACCCGCGTTCCCAATCCGCTCACAAGGCGCCGTTTTGGTCTTCCGTGAGCTTGTGAAATTTTTAGCCCTGGCAGAAAACGATCCATGGAATGCCGGCCCAGTAGAATAACGAGTTTGGGATCAATAACCGCGACTTGGCGTTCTAAGAATGGCCAGCAGGCGGCCGCTTCTTCTGGGAGCGGATCGCGATTGCCTGGCGGACGGGACTTGAGCACGTTTGCTATGAACACCTGCTCACGTGTAAGACCGATCGATGCGAGGAGTTCAACAAGGAATTTCCCTGCAGCTCCGATAAAC
>CAYJMK010000052.1:0-6190 GCA_964371425.1 uncultured Candidatus Saccharibacteria bacterium | reverse complement strand
TCCGCCCGCCGAGCCCAGAGAGTTCCGTTCGGATATTTTCAAACAGACACCGCCATACGAATAGAACTCCCTTTGGGGAGTTCTATTCGTACATTCGTAAAGACTCCCAGAAGGGAGTTTTTTACGTTGAACCTATTCAGCTAGCGCCTTCAACGCCTCTTGTGCGTAGTGCTTGATACTCGCTTTAAGGTTATATTTTTCATCGCTCAGCTCCTCGGAAGTAAACCAGTGCCAGTCGTCACTGCGATCGTGGCCCTCAACGGTCACAACATCACTCTCCGCTTTTGCAAAATAGACGCAAGTAACATGTTCATGAGTCTCACTGATCCGATGACGATTCAGAAAACGTGGCGGTAATAACTCTTCATAATTCTCTCTCCTTATGTCGGCTATAAAACTATCTCCGACGAGTTCCACATCGAGACCAACTTCCTCTTTCACCTCACGTCGAGCCGCCTGAACGGGGTCTTCATCCAATTCAATGTGACCCCCAACACTTAGCCAGATCTTGTATTTATCATGTAACCGAAGGAGAACGCGGTTTTTATGAACAACAAATACCTCGGAAGTGAAATCTATTTTTTCGTGAATATGGGGCATGAATCTGTGTGTTCAGTTTCCGAAATCATACACGAAACCATCAACATTCAGCAGTCGCAACGTGCCTTTTTATTCGTTCCACAGTGCAATGACTCTTTGTGAAGGTTGTTTTGCTTTTTTGTAGCGCATCTTTTTAGACCAATGCAAACGACTCGCGCATCCATTGGCATTTCTTCCAGCTGTGCCAAGATAGATGTCTATTCTTACAAACAACCGTATGGACGATGCAGCCCACACACAAGACGAGACAAAGAAAGAAGGATGTTCCTGTTCCGCTGGTGGCTGCGGCTGTGGCGCCAACGCCTGTGGCTGCTGCGCGAGCGATGAGAAGGAGGGTGGTATGTGCGCCGATGGTGCGTGTGGCTGTTCTTCTGAGAACAAGACCTGCTCTTGCGCTGGCGACATGAGTGGTGAAAAGAAAGACGGAGGACACGATCATGATTGCTGCAAATAGCGGTTCCTAAAACCGCCCGCACCTGCGGGCGGTTTTGTTTTGTGCCTTTCTCTGTCAGAAAACTCCCGCTGGAAGCGGGAGTTTTCGTTCGTTTGGAAGAAGGCTCCCAGCACGTTCTGACTACTTCACCGAAGCGGCAGCGATGTTCACTCCTGTCCGTAGGTGTTGTGGGTACGGGAAGAAGTTCATCAACTCGCTCGCACTACTCGAGAAGACGCGGACTTGTGGTCCTCCGTTCATCCCTGGAGCTGCGACGATCTCTGTCGACCCATCGTTATTGAGGTCCCCAACCGCTACGTGTACCCCTGTGCGGAATCGATCGCTGAAGGCGAAGAACGATCCACGGAGCTGAGCGTTCGCATCGAATATGCGGACTTGTGGACCACATCCTTCACCCGCACCAACGACGATTTCTTGCTTGCCGTCTGCGTTCACGTCTCCGCCCGCTGGGTAGGCCCCACAGCGAAGTGTGCTTGGGAAGGCGAAGAATGTGGAGACGAGGTTCGTGTTCTCATCGAACATCTTCACCTGCGGTGCGAAGCCTGCGGCTGGAGAGACCAGGATGCGAGCTTTGCCATCGCCTTCTGTGTCAACCGTGCCGAGATGCAGACCCATACGCCAAGACGGATCGTAGGCCATGAATGTTGAGAGAAGGCGTGTGTTGGCGTCGAAGATCTTCACCTGTGGGCCACCATTGCTGGCTGGCGCGACAATGATGTCCGCTCTTCCATCTCCATTCACATCCCCAACTGCCACGCTCACCCCACCCTTGAACCCAGCCGGGAACGCCATGAAGCTGGAGAGGAGGTTGCCGTTCTTGTCGAACACTTTAATGTGCGGGCCCCCGTTTCCAGCTGGAGCCGTCACGATCTCTGTGTTGCCATCGCCATTCAGATCACCCGCTGCAACGTTCACTCCTGTGCGCAATCGCTTGTCGTAGGCGAAGAAAGAGGAAAGCTTCGCGCTATCAGAACCAAACACATGTACTTGCGGACCTGAACCTGCTCCTGCTCCTGTGACGATCTGATACGGAACACTTGCAGGGGAAGTGACATTTGGTGTCGTCGATGTTTGGACGGCTCCTTGTGAAGACACCAGCGCGAATATCGTGAAGTGATCCGTCGAGATGGAGATGGTGTTGTTCTCTTGATCCTGTGTCACTCCGTTTGGCAACTTCCATGTCCCAGACGATTCGTCGTAGTACTTAGAAACCAGCGATCCTTCATCCACACCGAGTTCCTCAAGCTGCGCATCGGTGTAAAGGAATGTGATCGTCACGTCACTGTTGAACGCGGAGATCTCCGTATTGTCGCTATCAAATGCTTGCAGCTCATACCCAATCCCGAATGGTTGCGTGTCTCGTGTGTGGTTCACGTTGACCGTTGGCGTTGCGACCACTGTCACGTTTTCTTGATCTCCAGACAAGGCTCCCCCTGGAATATTGATCGTGGTGCCGTTATTGAGGGTGATGACCTGCGCGGCACTTGCATCGAATGTTTTGGAAATCGATGGAGGTAATTCGAAATTCGATGTAGAGAGTTCGAAGTTTTGTTTGATCGCCTCTTGATCCGTCACCGTCACGACGACTTCCTCACTTCGTAGATAGGTTTCCCCTTCAAATGCATCTGCTCCACAGTGCCAGATTCCAGCAACGTAGTTCACAGCGTAGACACCATTGTTAATGTCTCCACCTGTGAATCCGCCATCTTCACTCCAGCAGTGCACGAATCCATGCGCGAGCTTACGTCCTTCTCGCGTCACCAGACCTGACAGTGTTCCGAGCGCTTTCTGCATGCGTAAGGTGACTTCTGCCTCTTTAGAACCGTCGGTAAAGTCAACGCGTTCGAATTTTGGTGGCATCAAACCGGAATCTGCTGGGAGCCCCGCGTTCACATCGTAGATGTGTCCAGAGACGACACCGAGTTCAAAAGCACCGTTCGCATCTGTTTCTGTCCCCGCTGAGAGTTGGTTTTCGAAATCTGGCGCCGCTCCAGCAGCATCTCCTTCCTTCCCATCGTCTCCTTCTCCTTCTTCTACTCCTGTCATCCCTGCATCATCACCATTGTCCTGATTGAGTTCTGACCAGTTTCCGGCGAATACAAAGCCGCGTAGGCCTTTCCCATCTGTATCAACGAGCTTTCCTTTAATCATTGCGTCCGCTTTGGTGACCATCAGGTTATGCTTCACGCGCTCTCCTTCCGACACCGAGATCGGTTCTGGAGAAGGACGACTTTCCATAAATCCGTTACCGGGAGCGATGAAGAATCCAACACGATAATCGTTTCCGCCCAGCACATTCACATCGTACGAACAGTCGGGCATAATTTGGGCGCGGTTGAAGCCGGCTCCAAGAGATTCAAGGAAGACATCGCCAAACATCCCTTTTTCTCCGGGCTCACAAGTACCGACACGTTCTCCGTTCTGATCTACCAAACGACCAAAGACGGAGGCATCTTTCTTCCCGACTTTGATGTTTTTCTTCACTGTTGCATTCGCTATGACGGCCACTTTTTGTTCACCCAGTGAGGCATAATCTGATTCCGGCGGTGTATGGATACCGAGAATGTAAGTACTCGCGCTTTGTGAAGGTACTTTGATCGAGAACCGGCCGCTTTGACAGTCCACAGGTCCACCAAAGTTTGGACCACCGCGGAAGCCTTCCTTACCGCTTTCACTCGATTCAGGCACCGCAAAGGCAAAAGAGCACATCCCGACCGGATCGCCATCTTGATCGACTAAGTTTCCTTGGATTGTGGCATCTGTGAAGGTCAATTCGATCGTGCCGACATCGACAGTGTCGTCCTCTGTTTTGATTTCGACTTCAAGCGGAGGACCATCGTAGACATAGGGGGAAGCATCTTCTCCTCCACCACCTTGTTCCACATGGACACCCCATCTTCCTTGCGAGACCGGCATTTCGAATGTTCCGTCGGACTCAGATGTCACACTTCCCCATCCTTGCCCATTGAACCGGAAAGAGTTTACACGTAGCCCGGCGATGCCATCTCCATCGCCGTTCACGACTTTCCCGGTAATACGCGCTTTCTTCGATGAGGCTTTGATATCACCAATATCATTCATGCCTTTTTTTACATCCAACTTACGCTCGGCAAAGTCGAGCGATGGGTTATCTGAGAAGATCGACAATCCGTAGAATCCAGAAACAATCGCCAGACTGAAGCGTCCATCTGGCCCAATCGGTATCCCTGAGCCTTTTCCATCTTGACTAAAGAGATTCACAAATCCCTGTGAGAGGGGGCTTCCATCTGGCAACAGCGCCCGGCCCTTGACCGTTGCATTTGTTGTGGCGACTTCCAAATTCACTGTCTTCGTCTCTTCGATGTTGTTGTCTTTAAACGTCACCGTGGCGCCGGCGCCTAAGAAGGTCCAGTCCGCACTTCCATCAAAGTTCGCTGGTTGTGGACGCACTTCCCAGGTTCCTGCTGATGCTGCAATCGTCCCGCAACCTTTGTCGTTCACTTGTGCTTCTCCGAACGAACCTCCGCCTTGTTTGTTCGCTTGAACACGTGCATCTGTGACGACACTACCGTTTGTCCGCTTCACACACGCTTTAATGAATTTGACCGCGTTCTTGAATTGGAGATTTTTCGTCAACACGCTGCTGCTACTCACGTTCACGTTGACTGCACTCGGTGCTACGAGTCCTTCGCCCGCTTCTCCCCACGGTACGCGGAGTTCGAGTAGATACGCCCCCGTCGCGAGTCCCCCTACACTGTATTTCCCGTCTTGCCCTGTAAACCCGTTGGCGTATTTGGACCAATCTTGTGTGTGAACATCAATACTTGCCCCCTGAACAGGATTCCCATCTGGATCTTTCACCGTTCCCACAATTTGTGGATTTGTCAGCAAGAGGTTTCCTGCATTTGCCACTTGCCCTGCTGTTACCACAACATTTTTTTCTACCGAAGGCGTGAAATTGTTTTGCCCGAACGGCGCTTGCGCCCGCAGTTTGTATGCCCCCGCAGGAATAGCTCCAAACCCAAAGCTCCCGTCACAACGGGTTTGTGTATTCCGATTCACTGCACGATCCTGTGTGTAGAGATCGACGGACGTCTGCATCATTTGCTGTTGTTGCTCTCCACACTGGGCATTGAGTGGCGTTCCATCTGGGCGCCTCACAAATCCGATGACGTTTGGCTCAACCAAGGCGACATTCCCAAGGTTGGTGACGCCATTTGCCGCAACCGTGATCTTCATTTCCACTCCGACGAACGGCGAATTCTGGGGTGCGTTCACCTGCATGACCAGTTCTCCTGCAGGAACTCCACCGAGCTTGAAGGTTCCATCTTGGCCGGCACTTGCAAATGTTTGGAATGAAAAATCTTTACTACGAACATTCACAAACGATTGTGGGACTGGATCGCTATCTGGTTCCACAATTTTTCCGGTCAGATTTGGCACCACTAATTTAAACGTGCCGATCCTTCCCGACCCGGCGATGTTGATCGACTTAGGTGCTGGACCTGTCAGATTTTCGATACCGAAGTAATTGATCTCCACTCGGTATTTCCCCGGTCCTCCCACCTCTCCACTCGCTTCTCCATCATCCCCTGTCTCCTGACCAAATCCTTGGCCAGGTCCTTCTGGGTTGACGTTTACGAAGCATTCCGTACAAACACTTCCACCTGGTTTCTCCACACGTACGGAGACCTCGATCCCATCTGCCTTTGCTTGATGAATCCATGCTGCCGGAGAGAGCGCAATGAGCCCTAACCCAACCGTGATTCCGAGAAAACGAAACAAGTGAAATCGCGTTTTTTGAATCATATGTTTCTGTGTTTCATTTAGAAGATAGACATGAAGGACACGTTGCTTATTCACCCGCATCATACTCGTCTGAACCCTTGCTGCAATTTTGTGTTCAAAACCTTATCCACATTTGGCGTGCTCTTGGTTCCGCATCACCTTTTTTTATAAGGGCCCGATGTGAAGCACATCCTTTTCTGCGCCTGTTGCAGGGCGATATACGAAGAAGGTGTTCGATGCGTCTTTTGGTACCTCGAATGCAAGTGACCCCTCTTTTATTTCACCACTCTGAAACGTGAGATCTGCATCGAGATTGTCTTTGAGATCCCCTTCGTTCAGGAATGCAACGCCGAATGCCTGTCCTTCTGC
>CAYJMK010000051.1:0-6194 GCA_964371425.1 uncultured Candidatus Saccharibacteria bacterium | reverse complement strand
GCTCACCACATGCCTCTCACCGGAATCCTCCCCATAGCGAAACCTGTCGGCCCGACATCGTTTGATGTCGTGGCCGCTGTCAGACGTCTTTGCGACCCAGCTGGAACTCCGTTTCGCAAGCGCACAAAAGTCGGCCACGCCGGCACGCTGGATCCCTTCGCAGAAGGCGTTCTTCTTGTCCTCATCGGCAGTGCCACGCGCCTCACGCCCTACGTCCACGGCCTAGATAAAGAGTACGAAGCCGTCTTGAAACTCGGAACAGCCACCGACACAGACGACGCAACCGGCAAAACGATTTCAGAAGCAGCTGTTCCGAACCTTCCTGACCGCGAAGAACTCGAGCGCACGCTCCGAAAAACATTCACAGGCACGATCCAGCAAATTCCACCCATCTATTCTGCGCTCAAACAAGACGGCAAGCGCATGTACGACCTCGCACGTGCCGGGAACGCGCCCCAACAAGAACCACGCGAAGTCCGTATTGATGAGCTAGATCTCATCGCGATTGAAAAAGATACCATCACGTTCCGAATCAGCTGCGGCACCGGAACCTATGTCCGTGCCCTCGGCCGCGACATCGCAGAAGCGTTAGGAACAAAGGGACATCTCACACATCTCACCCGCACCAGAATCGGCCTGATCCGTCTCAACGAATGCCTTTTGTTAGCCAATCTTTCAGCCGAAACCCTCAAAACAGCGCTGAAACCAGTAACAGGCAACCTCATCGGTCTACCAGAAAGACGTGTTGATACGTTAAAACAGACAGATCTGCTCCACGGCCGAACAATTAAATGGATCAGTGAAGCACCAGACCGGACACAAAACGTACTCATTCTGAACCAAGAAGGACTCGCCATCGCTGTCTGTGAAGAGACACAGAATCAACTAAAGCCAAAGACGGTTTTGACCTCCGTAATAACTACAGCTTAACCTTCTGAGAGAGCCGATCCACGCCTTGCCAAGGACAAAAGGTCGTGGTAGGATTTCGCGGCATTTCAAAGAAGCCATACCTCCATGCCGATCAAGAACGCCGCCAAGAAAGACATGCGCAAGAACGCGCGCCGATTTGTCCGGAACCTCCGGGACAAGCGTGAGTTGCACGAATCCACCCTGGAAATTCAGACATTGGTGAAAGCTGGAAAGAAAGACGAAGCCAAGAAGGCATTCGTGGGCTACCAGACAAAGCTCGACAAAGCTGCAAAGGCTTGGCTCGACAAGAAAACAGCTGACCGCAAGAAGAGCCGCGTCATGGCGATGATCAACAAGACCACAGATCCCGCTCCTGCAAAAGCCAAAGCAACCAAGAAGAAGAAATAAGTCTCAGAAGCAAACACCAGCGCAGGCCGGTGTTTTGTTTTGTGCAGGCTCACCTAGAACTGAGGGTAAAAGATTAAGCCGCCGCACTCGTCACAAACAAATCTAACGCCAGCACGGGATCAATCTGCGAACGCTTCATGGCCCGATCCATCCGGTAGAGTGCGTCGTGCGCCGCTCGGAGTCGTTCAAGAGGCAGACGTTGTACCGCTTGAGACGCCTTGTGCGCCGCGTACGGATGCAGACCAGACTCCTTTGCCAACTGCGCTTCTGGAACGCCGCGGGAAACGCCGTCCGCAACAAGCAGAAGGGCACGAATCTGAAACACCAGCATGGCGTGAATATATTCCGCGCTCGCGCCTTTCGACAACTGACGGTGCAGTAATCTCAAAGCCACTGCCCGATCACGCCGAGCCAGCGCATCGGTCAACAAAAAGATGGCATCGTCTACAACAGGAACCACCTGCAACTCCACATCCGCTCGTGTCACGGATTTTCGGTTATCGCCTTGCACATACAAAGCTAACTTCGCGATTTCGGTCCGCAAACGTACCGGATCTACCCCGACCCGCAGCAGCAGTTCAGACGAAGCGGCAGGTTCCAACGAAACGTTCCCTTCCTGCGCAAGCTGCCGAGCGAGCCCAGCCAACCCAGACCCCGCCTCTGGAACATCAAAAGCTTGAGCCTTCGCGTTTTTTGAGAGCCACGTGAACAACCTGCCACGTCTGTCAGGTTTCGAAAATTCGGCGAATAAGAGAATCGTTGTCGCCGAGAATGCTTTTTCCGAAAGCCAGTCGAGAACGACTTCCTGCTCTTCTTTTTTTGCTTCGGCCAAGAATCGCTTCACAATCACCAGCCGGGATTCAGCCAAAAACGGCATCGCGTCCGACGCACTGCGGATGTCTTTCGCAGCAGCATCGCCCTCAAACACGGCCAGATTTAACGATTGCGGATCCTTCTTTTTGAACGCCGTAAGCACCTCCGCAACTTTTGCGCGGACTGCATCGCCGTCAGAACCGTGGAGAAAGAGGATCATCGAAAGCGTAGAAGAGCTGTTTTGCCAGGATACGAGGAAGCCAGAGCTTACTTCAAAGGTGTCAATGTCCCCCAATCCGTGCCCATAGCCGCCTCCGCAACCAACGGCACATCTAAGTCCGCCGCGTTTTGCATCGCATCGCGAACAATCGCGGCAATCTCATCTACACGCGCTTCGGGAACTTCAAACAAGAGTTCGTCGTGCACCTGCAGCAACATCCGCACATCTGGATCGTCTGCAAACTGCTCGGCCAATCGCACCATCGCAATCTTAATAATATCTGCGGTCGTGCCCTGAATCGGCATATTGCCAGCCATGCGTTCAGACGCCGCTTGCAACGGAGAACTTCCAGAAGCTAATTCGGGCAAAGAACGACGTCGGCCAAACGCAGTTTCCACAAACAACTCTCGGTGCGCGTAGTCAATCGCCTCTTCACGCCAACGCGACACACCCACAAACGTTTCTTTATACCGCTCGATAAATTCTTTTGCCTCCGTTCGAGAAATCCCAAGAATCCCAGACAACTTCACGGGACCCATGCCGTACACAATCCCGAAGTTAATTTCTTTGGCGGCACGACGTTCGTCTTTTGAAACATCCGCTTCATCTTTCCCAAACATTTTCGCGGCCGTCGATGTGTGGATGTCTTTCCCTTCGCGGAATAAACGAATCATTTCCGGATCCTTGGAAACATGTGCCAGAACACGAAGGTCGATCTGCGAATAGTCCGCGGAGAGAAACACACACCCTTTTGCCGGAACAAATGCGGCGCGCACCTGCCGACCCACTTCTGTCCGAACCGGAATGTTCTGCAGATTCGGGTTCACAGAAGATAACCGGCCTGTGGCTGCCACGACCTGATTAAAGTCCGTGTGAATGCGTTTTGTGTCAGAACGAATCAGCGTTGGCAGCGTTTCAAGATACGTAGACCGCAACTTTTCCAACTCTCGATATTCCTCAATCAACGCAATAATCGGATGGGTTCCATGCAACTTTTCTAGCTCTGTGGCCGCCGTAGAAAAACCGGTCTGTGTTCGCTTAATGCCTTTGGTTGGCAACCCGAGCCGCTCAAATAGCACGGTCGCCAACTGCGCCGGCGCATTCAGATTGAAATCGCCACCACCCGCAACCTTCCGAATCTCTGCATCTAACTCCGTCAACCGCTTTGCGACAGACACCTCGACCTTCGCAAGACGCTTCTTGTCCAAATCAATACCGGTCAGTTCCATGTCGGCCAAAACCGTGATCAGCGGCACCTCAACTTCTGTAAACAACCGTCGCATGTCCCAACCTTTGCGAAGCGTCCCACCAAAGAGATCAACAGGAACAGAAGCTTGTTTTGCAACGACTTCGGAGATACGACGCTCAAAACGCTCATACAATCGCCATGTGTAATCTGCATCTTCACACGCGTAGAAAACAAGTCGCTCCAGCAAGACATCTGTAATCAGGATCGCTTCTTTCCCCGTCCCCACGAGAACTTCGTAAGTCATCATCTCGTACCCAAACTCGGTGAAAGCAAGGTCATCTAACGTGTGCCGCCGTGTCCCCGCCGCCAGCAAATACGAAGCGACCATGGTGTCCGACACAATCCCGGTCAATTTCGCACCGACGCGACGCAGCACTTTGAGGTCATATTTCGCGTTGTGCAACACTTTCTGAACCGACCCATCTTCCAAAATCGTTTTAAGGTCTGCGTTCATGGTCCCACCAGGCGCCACAATATCGACCGACAGATACCACGCCTCTCCTTCTCGCCACGAAAACGACACCCCGACCAAGCTTGCGTCCATCGGATTCAGACTAGTTGTCTCTGTATCCAAAGCGAAAATCTTCCGAGTAGACAAACGCTTCAAAAACGAAGCAAACGTAGCGGCTGTAACATTTTGATAGACCACACCGCGCCGCGAACAGGCTGTTTGTAACGAAAAGGTTTCTGTCGCTTCCGCAGCCCGCGTCTTTGCTTTTTCTACGCCATCTAACGCGCCATCGACGTCCGCAAACAACCCCACCCCACGTGAAGACACCGGCAACCGAGACAACAAACTCTTAAATTCATATTCACGGAACAGTTTTGCCGCCTGCTCGCGATCGTAATCAGCAAGGTGCGCAGCAGACAGTTCAAACGGAACAGGGACATCCGTCACAATCGTCCCTAATTCGCGAGACAAAAACGCTTGGTCTTTGAACGCGCGTAAGTTCTCTAATGTTTTCGGACGAATGATTTTTGCTTGAAGAATGGCCGCATCCTCTGTCTTTGCCAGGTAGTCGTACAAACATTCTAACGTTGTAAAACGCTGCAACAACTCCGCTGCCGTCTTTGGACCCACCCCTGGCACACCAGGAATGTTGTCAGAGGTATCACCGGACAAACCCTTGAAATCGCGTAACTGATCCGGCCGCAAACCATACTTCGCTTCCACTGCCGCCGCGTTATAGAGCATCGAATCTTTCACGCCACGTTTGAACGTGAAGACTTTTGTATCGTCATCGACCAACTGCAGCGCATCGTTGTCTCCCGTCAAAATCACATTGCGTTCCCCTACCGTTTTAGAAAGCGTGCCGATCACATCGTCCGCCTCAACCCCTGGAATCTCGAGCATCGGCAGATTCAAGGCTTGCACCACCCGCTTCGCCCGCGGAAATTGTTGATACAACTCTTCATCGCCGTGCGGCCGATTCGCTTTGTACTCAACGTACTTGGTATTCCGGAATGACCCTCCAGGCGCATCAAAAACCACCACCACATGCGTTGGCTTCAACTCTTCAAATGCAGACAAAAGCGTAGAGGTAAACCCATAGACCGCGTTCACCAATTCCCCAGACGACGTCGTCATAGGCGGCAGTGCGTGGTAGGCACGATGCATCAACGCATTGCCATCCACCAGCAACACCAAAATTCGTTCTTTCTTGGAAGCCATAAGAAGGTCTTTCCTCCAGAATAGCAGGCAAAACGAGCCTGTCCCGCTCCAAGCAAGATAGACTCGTTTCTCGAAGTGTTACCCAGCTCCCCCCCCCCCACCACCGCCTCCGCCCCCCCCACCGCCTCCACCAGACATGCCTGAGGAAGAACTCGAAGCAGAGGCAGAAAACGCCGACAAACTCGAAGCAAAACTAGCCATAGAACCAGCTCCGATTCCGGCAACACCAGCTCCAGAGAATGCCATAGACGTCATGTACCAAGACGGCGTCGCGTCTGGAATGTTCTCAAAGCGTTTTGCCCAAGCTTCTTCTACGCCCATCGCAACGGCGTACGGCAAGAGCTGCGTGAATTGTTCTGGCGGCACATCTGCCAACCGGAACCGCTCAGCCGTGTACAAATAATCTTTCAATCCAAGCAAGTGCTCTTTACGTTGCAATCCTTCTTCTGTATACCGACGCAAACTCCGAACACTGATAAGAAGGATGAGCGCAGAAATACCCGCACCAACCATAATCACCAAAAGCGGAACATTCCCGGAATCACCAACAGACGGAATCAAGAAGACCAATCCAACAAAAACCAAAATCCCAATCACCGCTACACTCGTAGCCACTTTTGCGGCGTCTGGATCAAACCAACCCCGCTTCACTCCCTCCTTTGCTAGATTCTTTTGGAACGACTGCTGGAACGACGCATAGTGCCGACGCGGACGCTTGGCTGGAATTTCCACAGGGACACCATCCGCGAAGAAAGCTCCGAGGAACACGCGTTCTTCCTCCGTCAGACCCAGCGGTTGTGGCTCAACAGGCGTCACAGAAAACTTCTTCTTATCCATCTGTTCAATCTTCAACGCACCTTTGTTTGCTAAATGAATTAGGAACGCGGTCGCATCAGCTGAACCAGGAGCGGTTGTCATTAAGA
>CAYJMK010000050.1:0-6267 GCA_964371425.1 uncultured Candidatus Saccharibacteria bacterium | reverse complement strand
ATGGACAGTAGATCGTCATCTTTCATAGGAAGCGCGGACCCAATCCCAATCTTGATGTCTTCCGCCGTCCGTTCCCCAATCGCCAAGTTGTGCTTTTTTCGAATGAAATCGGAAATCGATTGATCCAATCGGTTTCCCGCAACGCGCGCTGACATGGCGGTCACAATTCCACCTAACGAAATAACCGCAATCTCGGTGGTTCCCCCACCAATGTCGATAATCATGTTGCCCGAGCTTTGAGCAATCGGAATGCCAGCCCCAATCGCCGCTGCAACCGGTTCTTTAATGATATACGCCGCCTTCGCGCCCGCTTGGAGCGTGGCGTCCACCACGGCACGTCGTTCGGTAGACGTAATCCCAGCGGGAACACACACCATCACTTCAGGACGAAACAAACGCGAGCGCCCAATCGCCTTGGCAATAAAATAGCGCAGCATGGCCTCTGTCACGCGGTAGTCCGCAATCACGCCATCTCGCATAGGCTGGTGCGCCACAATCATGTCGGGAGTACGCCCAATCATTTCCTTCGCTTCGTTCCCCACCGCCAACACCGAGTTGTCATCGAGCGAAACTGCCACCACCGAGGGCTCGTTAATGACGATGCCCTGTCCAGGCACCGTGACCAACGTATTCGCTGTCCCAAGGTCAATCCCAACCTTACGGGACGGGAGCGAGAAGCGGCGAAAAAATTTCATGCGGGATCAGGAGTCGAACGAAAAGCTACACACCACAATCTTCGCGCTGGATGTCTACACCCACCGCACGCAATCGCTCTTCAATGCGCTCGTATCCACGGTCAATGTGATGCACGTTCTCAATCACACTGGTGCCCTCTGCACGCATCGCCGCCAACACAAGGGCGATCCCAGCCCGAATGTCGGGCGTATCGAGCGCTTGGCCGTACAACTTAGACGGTCCATGCACCACCGCGCGGTGCGGGTCACACAAAATAATGTTGGCCCCCATCTTGGAAAGCAGGTCTGTGTAGAAGAGTCGTCCCTCAAAGATGGTTTCATGAACCAGAGAAATCCCTTCTGCTTGAGTACACAACACCGTCAATGGAGGTTGACAGTCTGTGGCGAGACCCGGATATTCATGCGTACGAAATTCAACCGCCTTCATCTTTTCCACGCGCGGGACGCGCACGTCTGTGTCGTTGATTTCTAACGGAATGCCCATCCGCTCAAACAGTTTCCAAAACACTTCCAAATGTCGCGGCTCGCCGTCTGTAATCGTCAAATCTTTTCCAACCAACGCACCAAGAACCGCAAAGGTGGCCAACTCAATACGATCCGGAACAATGCGAGACGAGCCGCCAGAAAGCGTCGGAACACCTTCAATAGCGATCGTTGGGGTCCCCACACCCTCAATCTTCGCACCGCATGCGCTCAAAAATTCGCACAAAGCAACAACTTCCGGTTCCATAGCCGCGTTCACAATCCTTACCTGGCCCGCACCACGCACCCCCGCCATGATCAACACTTCTGTCACCGTGTGAGAAACCCACGGCATCACGTATCGAACGCGTTCTGTACGCTTCGCCAACGTATAGATCACCGCTTCTGAGGTCGTAACACGTGTCACGCCAAGCGCTTCAAATCCTTCATCAAAGAAATCTGTTGGTCGCTTACCAATCGCGTCGCCGCCAGCACGACCAAACGTGGCCGTTCCGAATCGTGCCAACAACGGCCCCACAAACAAAATGGATGTCCGTACTTTCTTGGAAAGATCGTGCGGAATAACAGAAGACGTAATCGCAGACGGGTCCAAAACGACTCGGTCCTTTTCCCGCTGCACAGATCCCCCCAACGCTTCGAAAATCGAGAACATCACCCGAATATCGGAAATATCCGGAACGTTCGTTAATTCGACGGGACCATCACACAAGACAGCGGCCGGAATCATCTTGAGCGCATGGTTCTTGGCCCCCGAGACTCGGAGCGTGCCAGAAAGCTCAGCGCCGCCTCTAATACGAAATTGATGCATAGCGGATAAGGATAGGGAAGGCTTGCCAGGGAAGCAACAGGGTGGACCGCCAGGGCTAAAAAGCCCTATCTAAGCGATCTCTTCCCGCTTCTCTCGTAAGTACGCGATCCAGTCTTCGAAGAAATCCACGACCGTTTTAAACGGCGCTTCGAGAATGGCGTCCAAGAGGAAAGCTAACACGTTGAGACGAGAGAAGTGGAGAGACAGAAATCGCCCAACACGCATCAACGGAATAGAAAGGAAATCAAAAATAAGAGAAAAAATCCCTTCTCTCCGAGGAGCAATCATCAGTTCGCGTACAGATTGACGAATACGGTACCCAAAGAACGAAACCAAAGAGAGAAACAACAGGAAGATAGTGGTACTAACCACGTTGTAGGACAAATATTTGTTGAGCAATAATCCAATGCAGCCGTACACCAAGACAATCGATATGACATACGCAAAGGCAAACAACCCTTGCGAGAGGCTCTTCCGTGCACTCGGCGGACGTACCAAAACACGCCAATCCCCTCCATGAGCCCCATAGTCAACGCCCCACAACCGACGAATCACTTTTTGTGTAATGCCTTCACCCGGGAGACGAATCCAGAGGGCGATCAAAAACACCAAAAACGGCGGAAACAAAATATTGATCACAAGTGGAAGTGCGTGCAGCTCATTGGCAATATAAAGGTCATAAGGAACCTCTGCGAGTAGAGCCACAACGAATTTTGTCAGGAACAAGTAAATAATGGCACGCACCGCACTACGACGAATACGCGCTTTCACATCTCGATACAAATCCTGGGCCGTTTCTCGAATGGCAGGTTCAAATCGGTCTGGATCCTGGAAAATCGCGCGCGCCTCCGGACCATACTTCTCAACCATGGTCCGTAAGACAACAAAGGGAGCAATTTGTTTGCGTAGTTTTCGATGCAAACGATCCTGAAGTGGATGAGTCAAAACCGCTTCAATCTCAGCTCGAACGGCCGGCAACCGTAAAGCGACCGCCGCAACGTTTGTATCGTCTGCTAACACGCGGTCTTTCCATTCCGGCATCCTCAATAAGAACAACTGATAGCGCATGGTGTCCGCATCAGAACGCGCAAGCACTTGGTGGAGCGCAACATACAGTTGCTCGTCCAACGCAGCTTCGGGCAAACTTTCCCCAGAAACCTCAATCACCGTGCGGAACGTGTCATGTGCAGAGGCAATCAACGCTTCGACATGCAGCGGCGGAACCAAATGCTGTTCAATCGCAGACGCAGCGAACTCCAGAACATCTTCACCAAGAGTTCGTTCGCCTTTTGGAAGCGCGTTCCGAAGTCGCTGATAATTCGAAAGAATGATCGTCACTTCCTCTATGACGGTTTCTGGAAACGTTGCATCAGGCAAATACCGCGCACGAATCAATTCCTTCAAAAGACCTTCTGCAACTCCTTCTAAATCATCAGCGCTGACTTGGAGACGACGCCGAAGGATACGCGCAATCGCCGCTCGTCGTAGAAGATGTGTTTCACGATACTCAACCGCATTGCGTACCTTTTCGTAGGCAAACGCAATACGGCTCATCGCCCTATCGACATGCACGGTTTCGGTTCCTTCCCCGGGAGCGGGTGGGAGAAGCGGCCGTGCATAGGCGTCGACGAGCTCGTCGATAGGCGCCAAGAGTGGAATAGGTCCAGCCATAATCCTGTTCATTCAAGCATGCGGCAGCCAGAAGAGCCAGGGAAAGAGCGGTGCTGTAAAGGCTGAAAGAGACCGCAATCGGGCTGCAGGAGCGTTGTTTTAGAGCGAGCCCGTGGTACGGTGCTTTGAGCTGTTCAAGCCTTTGACTAAGCCAGAATGCCACAAAGACACCTACTCCGTTCTGTGCGTGGACTGCTGATTGCGAGCTTTTTTGTGAGCGTTGCGTTTGTCTCTCAAATCGTCATCGCTCAACCCGCACATGCGCTCACCATGGCCGAACGCGTCTACGGACGGATTTTGTTACAGACACAGCAACACGGAGAAGGCTGGTATGTCGATCCGGTAACAAAACAACGTACGTTTCTAGGTCGGCCAGCAGACGCCTTCCGCGTGATGCGGGAATTTGGCTTAGGAATCACAAATGCAAACCTTGCAAAGATCCCCGTCTACACAGAAACGCGTGCGGGTGATGTCGTGTTTGTGAATCGTTTAAAAGGGAGAATTCTCTTACAAGTCGAAGCGCACGGAGAAGCGTGGTACGTGTCGCCCGTCAACGGAAAGCGTTATTTTCTTGGGCGCCCAGCGGATGCGTTCGCGTTAATGCGGAATTTAGGATTAGGTATTACGGATGCGAACCTCACACTGATTCCTGTACATCCAAACAGTGCTCCACTGCCTTTAAACAGTGTAAAAACATGTTCGACACTCCCAGCAGCCACCGGAGATGTCATCTATGTCAATTTCCTTGGGCAGCTTGAACGTGCTGCAGACGAACTCAAAGCGGGCCGTAGCAACGTGACCGTGATCGTACGCCCCGGGACGTACACACTGAGTAACTCGATATGGGTTGCGGGCACAAACGTGACCGTTCGTGGTTCAACCGGTAACCGTGATGACGTGCGGATCTTTGGGCAGGGCGGCGCCCAGTTCCAATCGCCTACCAACGTTTTTCAAGCGGCCGCAGACGGATTCACCGTGGCGGACATGACGATTGGCCGCGTCGGAACGCATGCTGTTCAAGTCCACGGTGAAGAACCATTCGATGCGGACAATTTCAAAATGCATAACGTCCGTGTGATCGACACAGGCCAGCAAATGCTCAAGGGTTCATATAACGCCTCTGGAAGTTCCTCATCTGACAACGGAATAGTGGAATGTTCGTTGTTCGAATATACCTCCGGCTACGGACCGCAGTACTACATAGGCGGAATTGACGTGCACCGTGGCAAAAATTGGATCGTGCGGAATAATACCTTCCGAAATATTCGTAGCCCAGAAGAAACGTTGGCGGAACATGCTATTCATTTCTGGAGCGATGCAGCCGGAACACTCGTTGAAAACAACACGATTCTGAATAGCGACCGTGGAATTGGCTTTGGACTGAGTGACCGCGGTCATACAGGTGGAGTGATTCGAAATAACAAGATCTACCACGATGCATCGCGTGGAGACGTTGGGATTGCGCTCGAAAATGCCCCCGGTGTAACCGTTGAAAGAAACACGATCCTCTTCGCCAACACGTATGCCAACGCGATCGAATACCGATTCGCCGGCACCTATGGCGGAACGATCAAAAACAATGTGACAAACAAAGCCATCACGTCCAGAGAAGGCGGCACAGCTATCCTCTCCGGAAACAAAACAAACGCGCGCATTTCCGACTATGTAGATCCAGCCTCGGGAGATTTCACCAAGAAGTAGAGATCAACACAGTGAGACACTTGACGGAAGCTCGCTCCCTACCACGAGATGAGCCGCCGAATCGCAGCACTGCCGCCCCCGACCGCAGCCGCCTCGGAGGCGGAGGCAGCGGCTCCCGAGCCGCCCCCGACCGAAGGCTGATCCGCGGCTGAGCCGCGAAAACAGCATCGATAGGCGCCCCACGGCGTTCTTTTTTTGTCCGAGAAAAATCAACAAGTCTCGACTCAAGAAGAAAGAACGCGAATTGTCCCAGCTGTACCATCTACGCGCACACGCTGGCCCGTCCGCAACGCGCGCGTCGCATGTTTGGTCCCAACCACACACGGGATCCCCAACTCGCGCGACACAATTGCCGCATGGGAAAGCATGCCGCCTTCGTCCGTGATAATCGCAACCGCACGCTTCATAAACGGCACAAACTCCGGACGCGTCATCGACGTCACCAACACACACCCTTCCGGACAGACATCTTTTGAAGGATCTAAAAACACAGCAACAGGACCTTCAGCGATACCAGCAGCGGCAGGCATTCCAGAAAGTTCTTCGGCCGCTTCTACGGCAATCGCTTTTTCGTATGCCGTTTTAAGCGATTGATACAGATCACCCACATACATTCCTTCCGCCCCCTCATGCCACACACCCGCAACACCATGAAGACGCTCGTGACCCCGCACAACAACAGACGGATCATGAAAAGCTCGAACAAATTCTTCTGGCGTCAGCGCCCGAAGCACATCTTCAGAAACACCATGTGTGGACACAACCCAATCCACGAACGTGTCGAGCAACGCAAACCAATGCAAATTGATCCGCTTGCGTTGTTCTCGCCACACAGCGAATCGCGAACCGATTTGAAGCGCCGCGAACGTCCGTGCATCCCCAGCCGCACGGACCTGAGGCCAATCCTCC
>CAYJMK010000049.1:5661-6285 GCA_964371425.1 uncultured Candidatus Saccharibacteria bacterium | reverse complement strand
AGTGGGAGTATAAGCCAGGGGTGGGTAACCTGCAGCAAACGTGGGAGATGAGGGGAGCTGTGGGGAATTCCGAGGCAAAAGACACATTATTCGACCAGGAGAAACAGAAGTACATGACCTCATTTTACCGGATTCTCAAGCGACGCTCATCAAACCAACCATGTTGCCCGATGGAAGCATCCTGACACAGAACAGCACAGAAAAAGGTTGCTTACGTCTTGCGCCAGATAATACAGTCACACGTATCGATCCACCTCCAGGTGTTCAGAGAATCGTTTCAGCGGCTGGGATGCCTGATGGAACCATCTATGCAATCGGTGTCACAGAAGATAAAACGACACTTTTACGCTTTACGGCGTCACCAGTCGAAGAAAAAGAGAAAGTGCAAGAAATGCTACCCCGACGCCAATTCTAGCGACTAATATGGGGACATCTCGGCTCAGGTAAGTAAAACTGCGCTATTCTGGACGAACAAACTCATGCCAAGATTCCCAGGACGAGAAAGCGGAATACCCCCACCCGCCCGCCGGCAGTTAGAAAAACCGGACCCCCGCGGGGCAGAATCAGGGTACCCATAAACACCAACTTTTTACCATTGGAAAACAAGTATCGCGCCACCACCCT
>CAYJMK010000049.1:4404-5651 GCA_964371425.1 uncultured Candidatus Saccharibacteria bacterium | reverse complement strand
CGAAAGCGGCAACAAGAACGGAAAGAGCAATGACGAAAACGAACCAGGCGTAAGCGCAGAAGAACTCGCCGCCATGGTCGCGCAAGAACGTGAGAAGATTCGTGGTCGCCGCGAACGCGCACGTGAACGGATCGGCGGTGTTCTCACGCCCCATTTCTTAGATCTGCTCGCGCAAGCCGGCGGCGCCCGATTCGTTTTCAAACCAAACCCAAACCCAAAACCAGGAAACTCGAACTGGGCCACCATCCCCGGCGAAACCAAAGGGGAACGTATTATTTTCTACAACGAAGATCACTTAGACGAAGGCGGACCAGACGCGCGCCCGGACTGGTATGTCCGCTCCGTCCTCTACCACGAAGCAGGACACCACGCACCGATGGTGGAGGAATTGCAAAAGAAGTTTGGAAAAGAAAAAAGAGCTGCATCGTTTTTGCCGGAATATTTAGAGGACAACAACTGGCTCCACAGCACAGCACATAACGGACTCGCAGACGTGTGGCTTGAAGAATACGTCGGACGGGGACGCTACAAGACCATCAAAGCGGATATTGTTCAACGGAACAGAAAAGACATTGTCCAAAACGCGGATGAAATCATGGACACATTCCGAGAACAGGCTACGGATCCACGTTCACGCGACATCATCGGAAAACATTTTCTGTCCCGCATGACACAACTCGCATCGCGAGAAAAGGGATTAGAGGGCGAAGCTGTTTTTGCAGAAGTGGAACGGGAACTCGGCTTAGAGCCAGGTGCGCTTCAAACAAAAGAAGGGTTTGCGGCAGCCTCGGAACGCGTTCGGACTGCCCTTGAGACCTACCACGAAGCACCTGAGGACCCGATAAACAAAGCCGTCAGAGGTGCCGTGATTGGTTCACATTTAAAACTCATTCCACGCACAGAACAGCTCACACAACTACTCCTTGCAGATGGCCGCTATCCATCTTCGATTGCGCTGGAAGAGCGTGTATTACCAGACGTCGCGGAGGCATTTCGGAAGTTGATGAAAACGCGTGCGATACCAACCATGCGCGACACATCTGCCTTCGACTCCCCGCTCAGTCCAGAAGCGTTACAACGTGCAGATGTGGAAGAAAAATACCGTCAGTACGTTGCACATATTCGTCCCCGATTCGTGGAGATGATGCGCTTAGACGTGCAAGATGCCATTAAACAAGAAGAAGAACGTCGCAAACAGCAAAGTGCACAACAAGACCAAGAAGGTGGCGAGCAGGGCGAAGGTCAAG
>CAYJMK010000049.1:0-4304 GCA_964371425.1 uncultured Candidatus Saccharibacteria bacterium | reverse complement strand
GTCAAGGCCAAGAAGGGCAACCGCAAGAGGGCAGCGAGCAGGGCGAAGGTCAAGGTCAAGGCCAAGAAGGGCAACCGCAAGAGGGCAGCGAGCAGGGCGAAGGTCAAGGGCAAGAAGGGCAACCGCAAGAGGGCAGCGAGCAGGGCGAAGGGTCAGGCCAAGGGCAGGACCAGCAGGATCAAGAAGGTCAGCCAGGTGCTGGACAAGGTCAGCCCGGACAAGAAGGTCAGCCGGGCACCGGGCCAGGACAACCCGCAGCAAACGGAGAACCAAAGCCAGGCAAACCAAAAGACCCCAACAAACTCACCCCTGAAGAAGCGCGTCGACTCGCTCAAGAAATTGCGAATGAATTAGAAGTCTCTGGCGAGCGCCGAGAGGCAAAAACAGATGTAGACGACGCGCGCGCTCAAGGCCGCGCCGCACACGGACGTCGAAAGGCCGCCCAAGCAGGCGCAGCAGAAGGCAAAGCAGCAAAAGACGGACAATCTCCAGACGGAGAAGGAGTAAAAGGAGATGATGATGAAAAAGGACCAATCGACATCTCCGCAATGCGCCAAGAAATCGGAAAGACTCTTGGAAAAAAAGCGGATCAGCGCCGTCAACAAGAAACCGCAGACCGCATGGGCGTGAAACCAGAAGCTATCAAAGCTCTGGAACGCTACCGAGACCGAAACCGTGAAATCATTGCCCGACTCGCAGAACGCATTGCAGACGCTCTCAAAACAGACCGCCGCAGCAGAACCGAATTTACGGCGCGTCATGGAGAAATCACACCCGGACTGGAAACAGAGTACTTAGCAGCCATCGAAAGCGGAGACCCTGAACCGCGCCTCCACATGAACAAAGCCGGCGAACCACGTTTTGCTCAAGTAGAAGTCATGTATTTCATCGATCTCTCGGGCTCCATGGGTGATGCTACATCCCAAGGCAGCAAACTAGAGATGTCCGTCAGTTCGCTCGTCAGCTTTATGCAAGCCTTCCGTAAAGCCCAAGACGAACTCGAAGGCGAACAACTCCTCGCATCACCCGACGAACGCCCACTGAAAATTGGCGCCATTGGCTTCACGGACGAAGTCGTTCCTATTCTGCCTCTCACCGGTGACATCGATGACCGCGTGGTCGCAAACGCGGTACACATGTTGCAGACAGCAGAAAGCGGCGGCACCGACGAAACAAAAACATTAGAAGAAGGCTTCGGACAAATGAGCCTGAAAGAAAAACGCATTATTAAGATTGGAACGATTCTGACAGACGGATCGGGCAATGCGGCAGAAACCAACATCCTGATGAACCAGTTAGAAGCCGACGAAGATGTGATCGTCTTCGTGCTCGCATTAGATGGAAACGCAAACGACCTCCGCGCGACCTACGAAACACCGCGCACCGGCACCGCAGCGTCACGTATCTTCATTCTAGAAGCGACGAATCCCCAACAAATTGCGAGCAAACTAGAAGAAGCGTTCGGAACACAGATTCCACGCCGGATTGAGGAATTGCTCGCGGACGAAACCGGTATGCCACAAACGTAGTCGCGCCCAGATAACATTTCTTTTCCTCTCTTTCCTTTTCGTTCCAACCTGCTAACACACTTCTCATCTCACGCTATGCCAGAAGGATCCCGCCACGAATTCCTCCACGGAGCCCACTACGGAGAACAGGTCAATAATTTTCCAGCAGACCAACGTCGAGAAGGCCGTGAAGACCTTCCAGTGATGCGTGAAGAGTGCAAACAACTGCGTAATACACGGTATGAATCAGTCGGAATCAGCTATCAGGATTACTGGGCCATGGAACCAGAAGCGCGTGCAAGCGTAGAGATTCCCCCCCCAACAGAAGAAGAAAAAACGCTTGCCCATGAAATTCACAGCCTTCGCAGCCGTGAACTCGCAGGAAATCTTTCTGACTGGATGCACGACTCCGGAATAACCGCGACACAGCTACGGGACCAACTCCAAATTCTCCGCGAATCCGTGAAAGACGCACAGGTCGCCCGCCGTGAGGTCCAGCGAATCGTGCAGCAGTACGGCCGTGAAGGCATCAAAAACAACCCTCAAGTACGTGCCGAATACGCAAATTATCTCACGCAGCAAAAACGGAATCGTGCAGAAATCGGCCGACTCATGGAATACGGACTTGGCGTAGAAGCGGTGCACCGAGAATTCATACGACAGCGCCTCCAATATTGGGACTTCAAGCGCAATGGAAAAGAGCAGCTCACGATCCGCCGCCAATTGGATGCAGGAGGGCAAGATTTGCGCGCCCGCATTGCCACCGACACACCAGGCAAAGACTCAGCAGAACGAAGTCGTCAATTGGCTGCTGCACAACGCGTGGCAGAAGGTGACAGCTACCCAACCAACCCCACAGAACTTTCGGCGGATGATCTGCTCGACCTAGAAGAGGAATTGAAATTCATTTTCCCGAAAGGCTCCGCAGAGTTCGAAACAGCAACAGACATTTTGGGCGATACAGCAGCGGCTAACCCAGAAGGCCTACCTCTCATGACGGAAGCACAGTTGCGCGAACACCTCGCACAGCTTGAAGAAGAAGCAGCCAATTACTACAAAAATCCAGAAGTGCGCCAAATGGCCCAGATCGACGCCAAACAAGACATGATCGATCAGCTTCGCCGTGGAGAAGAGGTCATGGAACTCCCAAGCACCGTTGCGCTCTTGAATCGTCTCCACGCGCTCGAACAGGTCAACAGAAACCGCACCATCAAAGCGGTACTCGTCGGCGAACCAGGCACAGGGAAAACAACCATCCTCCGTTACTACAACGGATTGAAGGGCCGTCGCACCATTGCGTTTGATGCGTCTGGAGACATCACGCGCTACTTCTTGATGGGAACACGTGAAGTCGGCAAAAAAGGTAACACCCTGGAAGCGTTCAACGACGTCATTTCAGAACTCGACGACATCACAGATCCAGAGAAAGGTGGCGGCCCAGACCAACTTGCACTCTTCATGCTCAACCTCAGTGAGCACGACCCAGAAATTGCTAAACACATTGAAGAACTCGCAAAACAGGGACTTGGTGCAGAAGAGGGAAACCAGCCACTCATGGAACGCATCAGTGCGACACTGAGAGAAGTGGTCGATAAAAAGAAAATGGAAGAACTCGCGAAGCAATACGCACACTTAGGAAAAACAAATGGCTGGCGGTATGGAGTGATGATCGAGGCACTCCGCAAAGACACTACAGTGATTATCGACGAGTTCAACAAAGCCAAAGACTGGGCTCCGATTTTCGGTCTCATGACAGCCATCCCCGCTTCTGATGCAGAACGCGGACCAAACCCCGGTGGTGACGACAAAGGTCAGCTGAACGCGGAAGCATTCATGGCGCTCCAAAAGCGGGCAACAGAACTGGGAGCGCTCATGGCAGACGCTCAAGGCGACGAAACACAACTGCAAGGATTGTTCGACCAAATGAACGGCCTGCAAGAAGAAGTCGCTCGCAGCTTCAAGGGTTGGTACTACTTTGCAGATAATAACGAGTGGATTCCCGTACCGGAGGGATGGGGCATGGACTTTACGGCCAACATTGGCGGTAAACACGCTGTCTCTGGTGTCCTCCCAGCCCTCGCCAGCCGCTTGGAGGGCAGCGTCATCCGTATGGAACCAGCGCCTCCAAAAGACGAGTATTTGGCCATGGAAGTCTACCTCTCCGACGCAAACCGCCGCATGCTGCGTCCTTCCAAAGACATGGAAGATCTCAGACATTTGATAGGCGACATCATCCCAAAAATCCGCCAATCCGCGTTAGCCGGTGAAAAAACATTCCTCCCCATCTCCTTCCGAACGTTGCGCAACATGTCGGACCGTCTGGTCGACCGCGACAACGAACGCGCTCGAGGCACGTCCGTGGACACCGCAATTGTTCAGGTCATGATTGAGTCGTATGGACTCATGGGCGAGCAGTCGACCACACGTCGCATCACCGACGAAATCATTGGTCAGTGCCAAACGATTGGCTTGCTGATCTCAGAAGACGCAAAACGACTCCTCGTGAGCGGGAAATGGCAGACAGAAGAATCGTTCGACGCGGCCAAGCTCGCTTACGAAGAAGCAGAGCGGGCTCGCAAAGAAGCCGCAGCTCTTGCAGAAGCAGCTATCCCCATGGGGGATGCCGCGAGACGTGTTGGAGCAGATTACGGCACAGCCGATTTCGACCCCGTGGCGAAATCGTTCTAACTCCGAGCAGATCATTTTCGCGATGCCTCGGTTTTACCACCTGATCTGACGTCATGCCCTCCCCTGAATCCGGCCGCCTATCCCCCATCGACTTCAACACCTTTGGCC
>CAYJMK010000048.1:5455-6344 GCA_964371425.1 uncultured Candidatus Saccharibacteria bacterium | reverse complement strand
GAACGGGCGGGACCTCTTGGGCGAAAATCGAAGGAGCGCGTGGCGCGGAACGACTTGGCCAAACGTTTGCGGGGTGGGGTGTTTCCTCGGTACGGGCACTTCAAGAGGCGGTACAAGCTTGTCCCCCGGCAACACAACTGATTGCAGGGGGAGGGATCAGAACAGGCTTAGATATGGCAAAAGCGGTCGCGATGGGCGCACATCTGACCACACTGGCACGCCCGTTTCTATTAGCGTATCGTGAAGGCAAGACGGAGGAGGAAGCGGAGGAAAAGGTAAGAGAGTTTATCGCCGTGTTGCGCCGAGAAATGCAGATCGCGTGTTTTTGCACAGGTGTTCACACGTTGGAAGAACTGCGTGTACGCGGGTTAGGCGTACCATCGGTACAGAAAACCGTCGCCTAAACGAGAGCTGCAACAAACGCTACAAAACGTGATGACAAAACACATGGACGTGATTGTGCCAGGGAAAATCGTTTTAGGAGGAGAGCATGCGGTGCTGTATGGCAAGCCTGCGCTTGCGGCGCCAACAACCGGTGAGCTCATGGTACGTGCATCGTGGGAAGAACACGCAGAAATCCACGGGTGGAAGATTGAAGAATCACGTGGAACGTATCTGTTAGCGCATGGCGCGACACAGCCAGGAACCGATGTGCATCCGTTTATTGAACGCGCTATTCGGCAGGGAGAGCAGTTGGCGGCCATGCTCCTCACAGCAGAAGGAAAAACCTACAACGCCGAACAGATTCCAAACGGCACCATCCGAATCGTCTCGGGATTACCAGGACGTTATGGAATTGGATCGTCCGCAGCCGTGGCCGTGGCCTGTGTCGAGCTGGTTGCGCGCGTGATTCTGGAGGCGCACCAGAGTGCGGCATCTGCAGGAATGG
>CAYJMK010000048.1:0-5445 GCA_964371425.1 uncultured Candidatus Saccharibacteria bacterium | reverse complement strand
AATGGCAAATCATGTTGAAGATCTTGTCCGAAAAGGCCAAACAGGTCTCGATGTTGCGGTGAGTGTGCGCCGCAAACTGATCTGGTTCCGGGACGAGCGTCCGGGTCCGCACCTCATCCTGCCTTTGGAAGGTGTACATCCCACGTTCGAGAAACGGTTTGCACTGCTCGCATCCGGTCCGGCGCAAGAAACAGCTGCGGAGATGGCAGAGTATGCGCGGCGCAAACTTGGGCGCGGATTTTACGCGCGCAAACGGTTAGAACAAAACGAAACAGATGTGCGGAAATTAGAAGCAGCGCTCATGACCGGAGATGTCACAACAGTGAGTGAAACAATCAATCGACTCTCCGATTGGCTCATCTCTCTTGGTATCGTTGGGAAAAAAGCACGAACCATTCTGGAAGTGTGCGCACGCGAAAAAATCCCAGCCAAACTTTGTGGAACAGGTGGTCGCAGTGCAGGAAGTGGCATGATCTTGGTTCTCCTCCCAGAAGGGGGATGGGAGGTGATGACGGCGTTAGCGGAGAGAGTAGGCTGCGACAGATACCCCGTTCTCCTTCCCATCAAAACAGGAACAAACAAGGTCTTTGCAGAAACAAAAAGGCCGGTAGAAAGCCAAAACGACACGGAAACGTCGCAGGTTAATTGACCGTCGCATGTCCACTATGGAAGACTCCCGGGGCATGTCAGGACATCCCTCCGAACCAGGGTCGGAACATCGGCATCTTGGGCACGCTCCCGCGCCTGAAGACGAGGAAACGGAAGGTTCCGTCCACGGGTCTCTTGCGGTGATAGAGAAAGAAAACACAAGTCCAACACACGTTGGGATCATCATGGATGGAAACCGGCGTTGGGCTCAGCAACACGGATTGCCTTCTGCAGAGGGTCACAGAGCGGGTTCGATTGCGCTCGAAAATATTGTGGAAGAAGCAGGACGTTTGGGAATCGATACATTGACCGTATACGCGTTCTCCACAGAAAACTTTGTAAAACGCACAAAAAAAGAAGTGCAAGATCTGATCGACTTGCTCGGCTACTTCATGCGTTCCAAGCGTCGCAAGCTGCAAGAACAAGGTGCGAAGCTGACGATTCTCGGGGAAGTGCGAGCATTCCCGGAAAATCTTCAGCGCGCGATTCATCGCACGGTCGACCTTCTTAAAAATAACGAGCGCATCAAACTGAATATCGCGCTGAACTATGGGGGGCGTGGAGAAATTGTCCGTGCTATTCAAAATATTATTGCACAGGGGGTCGAGGCA
Organism: uncultured Candidatus Saccharibacteria bacterium; assembly: GCA_964371425.1. Taxonomy (GTDB): domain Bacteria; phylum Patescibacteriota; class JABMPQ01; order JABMPQ01; family JAGQLO01; genus CAYJMK01. Next base: position 4,186 of record CAYJMK010000048.1, on the reverse strand, counting down.
GATCGCATCAACGAAGAGCTTATTTCCCGGCACCTCTACACCTGTGACAGCGAGGACCCAGATTTGATTATTCGCACGGGTGGCGAACTCCGTTTGTCCAACTTCTTGATCTGGCAGGCGAGTTACGCTGAATTCTATTTCACAGACCTCCTCTGGCCAGACTTCACCCCAGAACGATTGCAAGAAGCTGTGGAAGAATTCAAGCGACGCAAGCGGCGGATGGGGAGCTAAGAGCCTTCAGCCTACGTGGAAAACCAGGGTAGGCACAAAAACTCGGTAGGGTATCATGAGTTGGCATTCCAATCCGATCGAACGAACCACGCTAAGCAATCATCCTATGGTTATTGTCATTCGGGCGGGCGGCGGCGGTACACGTCTCTGGCCGGTCAGTCGTAAAGCGAAGCCAAAGCAGTTTCATGCGTTTATCGACAGCCGAACACTGATTCGCACAACCTACGAACGCATCGCACCCGTGCTGAGCAAGCCGGAAGACCTTTTCGTTTCTGTTTCTGAAGGCTTCGAAAAACACCTCGCGACAGAAATTCCGGAACTCCCCACCAAAAATGTCATCGCTGAACCGGCAAAGAAAAACACGGGTCCAGCCGTCGCACTAGAAGTGGCTTTCCTCGCAGAGCGTTACACGGAAGATGAAATCATCGCCACGCTTCCTTCCGACGACTACATCTCGAACGACGAAGCTTTCTGTAATCTGTTGCGCGGGACAGAAGCATTTATCCGCACGCAGCCGGACGCGATTGTCACACCAGGTATCAAGCCCACCAAAGTCGACACGGGGTACAGCTACATGAAAGCGGGAGAGCGCCTAGACCATGCCGGCGAAGAAGCGGTGTTCTTGGTGGCTGATTGGGTGGAAAAACCAGATCGGGATCGTTGCAAGCAACTGATCGATTCAGGGATCTATTACACGCACGCTGGGATGTATATCTGGCGACTCGGAACGATCCGAGACTTGTTCCAACAGCTCCAGCCAGCGCTGTATGCCACGTGTGAAAAGGTTGCGAAACTCCTCTCAGAAGGCGGAAAAGAGAACGCCGAACAAGCACGTGAACTTTACGACACGCTGGAAGAGGAATCGATCGAAACCACCATTACCGATCACGCACCAAAAGTCGCAATGAGCGTGTCGAACCGGATTGGGTGGTCTGACCTCGGCAAGTGGCACATCTTGCAAGAATTGCTCCCCAAAAACGAAGGCACAAACGTAGTGCACGGCGCTTATCCAGTGTTAGACGATGTCGAGCATTCGTTGATTGTCGCGCCAAAAGGGAAAATTGTTGCGGCCATCGGTCTGCATGATCTGGTGATCATCGACACGCCGGACGCGCTCTTTATCTCACGCAAAGAAGACGCAGGAGATGTTAAGCAATTGGTGGAGCGTCTCAAGGCGGAGGAGCGTGATGACGTAATCTAAATCTGTTCCATGCGACGCGAAAAACGCTATAAGCAACCAGGAGAACGCTCAAAACGCGGCGGGTCACGGGCAGGAAGTTGTTTCGGATTTTTCTTGTTACTCATCATTGCGACAGGAATCTGGGGGCTCGTGGTGGTGAACCAAAAAGGAACCGAGAATCGGCAGGTGCGTATCGATATTCCAGAAGGTGGGACGGTTGGAAGCGTCTTGCCAGAACTTCAAGAAAAAGGAGTTGTGAGCCGCCCCGTCGCGTTTCATATTTTTATGAGTATTCGTGGACTCTCCGGGCGCCTGAAGCCTGGGATTTATAGACTCTCGCAAGATCTTTCGATCCGGGAACTAGCAAATACGCTTATCTCAGGCCCTTCCAAAACAGAAGGTTCCGTGACACTCATTGAAGGGTGGACCAACGTTCAAATAGCAGACGAACTGACGCGATTCTTTTTAGAAGAAGGAAAAGGAGCACGAGAAAACAAAGATAAGGACACACTAAAACGTGAACTCTTAGCGGAGATGAGCAATCTCAACGCACACCGCAACGAATTCGCGTTCTTGCGAGAGGTGCCACCAGGTCGAACGCTAGAAGGGTATCTCTTCCCAGACACCTACGCATTTTTCTATACCGCGACACCAAAAGATGTCGTACGGAAATTACTTTTGGGGTTTGATGCGCGCGTGACTATAGAATTACGAACAGAGGCTCGTCTAGAACGCGGATCGTTATTTGATGCCGTACGGTTCGCTTCGATTGTGCAACAAGAAGCGGGGATGGACGACTTCGCTAGTGTTGCGGGTGTCTTCGCAAACCGCCTGAAGAACGGACAGAAGCTGGAGTCGGATGCGACAGTGAATTATGTGACAAACAAAAAGAGTTTGAGGCCGACCATCGAAGACACGCGCGTTGATTCACCGTACAACACGTACACAAACAAAGGGCTGCCGTTTGGGCCAATTGGGAATCCAAGTCTCGCGGCACTGACAGCGGCCATTCATCCAGCACAGCACACCTATCTATTTTTCCTGACCGAATCAGAGAACGGGAAGGCTATTTTTGGAAAGACATTCGCAGAGCATCAAGAAAACGTAAAAACGTATTTGCGGAAGTGAGTAACGCTCAAAAAAAGACCCGCATAGGCGGGTGAAGGAGCACGGACGGTCGATGATGTAGAAGCGCCGCCAACCGAGAGAGACTCAGGCAGCCGCGGACTGCTTCAGCATGAACATCGGGATGAGCTTCTGGAGGACAGAAGGGGTGGAGACGATGAGCTCAGGGTAACTGTAGGGAATGCTCCCGCGCAGGGACCGGCGGACGCGAGCGCCCATCGCACCAATGAAATCATCGATTGTCACATCTCTCCGCGCATGAAGGATGAAGACCGGCGTTTCCTCCGTGAGGAAGCGGGTCAGCAGCCGCAGAAAGCGAAACTGCTCCTTCGCCGCGAACGGATCGTCATCCACGGGCGGCTCGGGCGCGATCAGAATCGCTCCATCCATCGGGGCCTGACGCTCGTAGAAGTCGTAGTTGTTGACTTGCGCCAACTTCACGGACACCTTCCGCGTCAGACCATCGATAACGGCATCACGAATGAAGTCGTCGTCGAGAAACATCAGTTCCATCTTCTGAAAAGCACGCTGGATATAGATGGTCTGGAGCACCATCACGAGCGCGGTGGCCATGACCGCGCCAGCCGAAGTGTCAGGTACCGTTCCTGTGATCAAAAGATTCGGACCCATGAAGGAGCCTCCTGTGACTGTCTGGAGATACTACAGGTGAAATATAACAGTCTGTCAAGAACGTTATTAAAATGCTTGACTCCCGCATAAAAACCAGTACGATGCTCCCACGAACCGAAGACAGCGAGATGCGCCGCGGACAAGGCGCGTAATCCTCGCCGAGGTCGAATCCGCGATGCCTTCTTCCCGCTCTAAGCAGGAGAAAAGGCCTTCCCGCTGGCTTCGTTCGCTGAAGCCTTTTTTGTTTCTATGCCCAAGACACGCCGTCAGAAAGACCGCATCGTCGAGGAATTGGTTGTGGATTTTTCCACGGCCAAAAGTCTCGTGACAGCGGGGTATCGGGGGTTGACCGTCAAGCAGCTCGAAGAGTTGCGGACAAAACTCCGCGAACAAGGTGCTGGGTTCCGTGTCGTGAAGAACTCCCTCGCGGCGATTGCTGCGAAGAAGGCGAATCTGACTGTTGAACTTCCAGGTGTGGAGGGACAGACAGCGTTTGCCTTTGGGATGGGGGATGAAGTTGCCCCAGCGAAAGTTCTCTACGAGTTTGGACGAAAAAATGAGGCGCTCGAGATTCGTGCAGGTGTTCTGGATGGCCAAGCCTTGTCGAAAGCAGACGTTCTCATGTTGGCGAAGCTCCCAAGTCGTCAGGAAATGCTGGCCAAGACAGTCGGCACACTCCAGGCGCCGATTGCAGGATTCGTGAACGTGCTTGCGGGCAACCTCCGCGGCCTCGTCACGGTTTTGTCCGCAGTCCGGGACGCAAAACCGGTCGCGTAATCACTCTGTGTTTCGATTCCATTTGTTCCGTATTTCATGACCCCTATGGCCGAAGAAGCCGTAAAAGAAGAGAAGAAGGATGTAGAAGTTCCAGCAGAGTTCAAGGAACTCGTTGAGAAGATTGAGAAGATGTCGGTCTTGGACCTCTCCAAGTTGGTGAAGGTGCTCGAAGATAAGTTCGGCGTTTCCGCCGCCGCTCCTATGATGATGGGCGCGATGCCTTCCGCTGGAGCTGCAGACGGT
>CAYJMK010000047.1:5923-6471 GCA_964371425.1 uncultured Candidatus Saccharibacteria bacterium | reverse complement strand
CGGCGATGCAGAACCCACACCAGAACCATCAGGAACGCCAAGTAATGATGGGACCGGAGACGACGGGTCAACAGAAACGGAGCCAAATGGAGGGAGCACAAAATCAAATAACAGACCACCTGACGAATATGGGCCAGGAAAAAAAGACGAGAGTTTGATCCGACCGGATGGAAAGAAAACAGGCGGAGTCACACTTGGAGAACAGGTTAAAGCCCTCGGCCGAAAAACAGGAGAAGTCTTTGTCAGCCCTGCAGGGATGGCAACACTCTTCGGAGTTTTGTCATTCGGGAACATGGTCGCGGCAGGAACGGGTTTGCTTTCCTACCTACAATATCTCTTGCAACTGATTACAGAACCATTTCGTCTTCTCGCGGGAAATCGTCGGAAACGTTGGGGAGTAGTGTATGACGCGTTAACAGGGCGACCGCTCGATCTCGCTATTGTGCGGCTCTTAGATGCACAAACAGGACGACTGCTTCAGACGAGTGTGACAGACCAGCACGGACGCTATCTCTTCTTAGTGAAAGGCGGAGGTCGGTATCGGATGA
>CAYJMK010000047.1:0-5913 GCA_964371425.1 uncultured Candidatus Saccharibacteria bacterium | reverse complement strand
CGGTCACAAAACCTGACTATGTCTTCCCACCAAACGAAGCGCCTGTGAGACCCGGTTCGTATACGGGGGGTGTGATTGGAGAAAGCATCGCTGTATTGCCGGAAGGAAGTTTGCCGGAAGTCATTCAGATCGACATTCCGATGACCTCAGTACACGGAAAGGTGTTCTTACCAGGAAGTCGGAAACCGGCATGGATTCGTTTAGCAACGCTTGCTGCATTCCGATCAGCAACACAAGAAGAACGTTCTGTAGATGACCGTCGACTCACGAGAGCTGCCCGTTGGCGGTTAGTGGCCCGACTGTTTGCATGGGTAGGACCACTCGTTGCTCTGGTGAGTTTGCTACGAGAGCCATCATGGTTGACGGGGGGACTGTTTTTCGGACATATCGTTTTACTCTATATCTTCCGACGCCTTGCAATACATGGGGCAGGAAAACCGTGGGGCAAAGTAGTGGATGCGGAAGACAGACAAACATTATCTGGAGCGATTGTCCGTCTCTTTGATGATCATTACGGCAAGTTGTTGCTTGCAAAGGTGACAAGTGGGGACGGACGCTATGCATTTCTCACAGGCGAAGGTGCCTACCAGTTAACGGCGAGCAAAGAGCAGTATGTGTTCCCACGTGGTGTTGTGTCGGTCCGAGGACGGATGGACAAGCAGATTGCTGAAGATCTCATAATGCGGAAAGGGGAGATGCCAACGGTTCCCACGCGGCCAGCGCCTTCTATGACACCACCAACAGCTGTTCCATTCAGGTCAACTTCTCCGGTCGTGCCACCGATGCCTCCGGTGAGTCCATCGATGCCACCAAGCATGCCTCCGCAACAACCACCGGCAAATCTGCCGATGACGCCACCAGAACAGCAATAAAAAAAAGCCCCTCCGCAACCGGGGGCTCAGGTGGAGGCCAGAGCCGGCCAGAAGCGGAGGGGACACCGAGACGATGCGATCAGCGGCCGAGCATGCGCTCGGACAGTCCGCTGAGACGCACGAGCTCTGCGAACAAGTCGCGGGCTTCGTTCCAGGCGACGAACGAATCGAGGTCACCCGGGAACGCCAGGACGACGTCGTCCTGGCTGTTGGCTTGTGCGGGCGGAGCAACGTCGAAGCGAACCTCAACGATCTGCCCATCGCGCACGTCCTGCATGGTGGCCGTCACCGTTCCGTTGGCATAGGTCATACCCACGGAGCAGAGGCGGTCAGCGGGGAACGGTCCAAGAACCGTATCTTCCCCGTTCCATGTCAGGACCAGCATCGCGTTGCCGTCGATGCCGAGAGCCGTCGAACCGACTCGCATAAGGGTCCCGCTCGAACCAGGCGCCAGATCATGCCGAAGGGTGAACAGCCAGCTGCGGCCATCCACCACATCGAGCACATCCCGATAATCTCGATACCAGGCGCGCCACTCCTGAGGGACTTCTGGGTTGATTCCGCCGCAGTGGAAGCCGCCGCCGGTGAGACAGACAGAAACCGCTCCATTCAGGCGCACAGCCATGTGGCCGTTGCAACCTTGATCGGACTCGATCTCATACTCCTCGCTGAAGCAGGTGATCGGCCGTCCCACGTCCGACGTGTTCGGCGTCTTCACGCCATCCTGCAGGTGGTTGTACAACGGGTCGTCGATCAGACCGACGCCCGTCATCGCCACCAGCAGCGGCTCATGCTCCGGCATTACACCGTCGCAGTCGAAATCGCCATCCACACCGTCGAGGATACGGGCGAACCCGTCCGTGTAGTCGGGATAGATCTCCCCGCACACGAACGTGATTTCACACCCGTCCTCCGGGATGCCGTTCCGGTCTATGCGGCCCGCCTCGCAGGCGACTCCACACATGCCGTTCAGGCACCGGCGCTCTCCGCCCGGAACGGCGTCGACAAGAATCATGTCGTCATCCACCGTCCCGTTGCAGTCATTGTCGATGCCGTCGGGCGACATGCCCTCAGGATGGATCGGCAACGGCTGCTCGACGTTTTCCACACACATGCCACGACCATCGAGGACCCCCTGCCAACCCGCGCACGGGCCAGACAGCTCCGGCAGATCGCAGAGGAATCCCTCGTCGATCAGCCCGTTACAGTCGTCGTCGAGACCGTTCTCCACCTCTTCTCCTTGCGGAGAACAAGGGGGGGAGCGCGCCGGTCGCGCGCCGGTTCCGGACGGATCCCGCTCCCAGTCGGGGGGCAGCGCGACACAGCCGTGCCACGCCGCCTCTGTGGGGTCGCAGTACTCGTCCGCGGCGCAGGTCGCGTGGGTCTCACAGCGGCCACCGGGCATCTGCGCGTCTCCGCCGGAACCGCCGGTGGGCAGCATCATGCCGCCATGACCACCGCCGGAACCGCCGGTGTCGCCACCAGCGCCGCCGGAACCACCCGAGCCACCATGGCCCGGATCGTCCATGTCGCCCGCACCGCCGGTGTCGCCACCCGCGCTGCCGTCAGCGTCCGAACCGTCCGAACCGCCTTGGACAGCCGGATCGTCCGATTCAGCGAACGGGTTGGACTGCGTGCAGCCGCCGAACCCGAAGAAAGACACCAGAAAACACACCACAGCAAAGCTGTTGAGCTTGATACCCATGGGACTCTCCAAATTTGGGTGAAACACCCTGTGGGATCCGCCTTCTTCAAGAGCGGGAATGTTGTAAAAAGGTCAGGAAACGACCGGAAACAAGGCAAAAAATCGACCTGAGACCGTACACCGGAAAGCCATTCTTGTCAACTTCTGTTATCTGCACCTCTAAGCATACTCTTCGCACAGAAGAGAAGAAAGCGAAGGGTAGATAAGTCCAAGCGGGAAGAACTCCACTCCTGAGGAATCGGCCCTCGGCTCGCTCCAGCAGCTCGCCGGGGCACTGCACTCTCGGCGCCGCGCCGGCTCAGAGCATTCGCCGGACCAAGCCGCGGCGCCTCCGAGAGCTTCCTCAGGAGTGGAGTTCTTCCCGCTTGGACTTGTCATCCTTGGACTTGTCATCGGCCCGAACATCGACAACGTCCCCAAACGATTGATATGCTCCGCCGCGCATGGCCCTATCGTCTAGTGGTCTAGGACACCAGGTTTTCAGCCTGGGAACCGGGGTTCGACTCCCCGTGGGGTCACCATGTATTATGTCTATGGAATCGCTTGCTCGTACAAACAAGGAAGCGTAGAAAACGTCAACGCAGGCGATTCAGAGCCTGTATTCATTCGCAGAACCAACACGAAGACATGCGCACAGGGACGCGCGTGAAAATGCAAAAGGTGCTTCGAAACGGATCGCTGCTCGCAGCGTTTCTCTTGAGTATCTTCGGCGTATCCGGAACACTCAAAGCGGATGTCTACACATTTGCAGAAACAGATGACGCAGGATTTGGCGATGCAAAAAACAAGGCAGGGCTCTATGACAATGCCGTCGTTGAGTTCAATGGAGATCTTTACGTGTCTGTGGAAAATACGACAACAGGCGCACAGCTATGGCGAACATCAACAGGGAACCTCAATAGCTGGGAGCCCGTCGTGGAAGATGGTTTTGGAGACGATAAAAACATTGGCATTGGGACACTGATCGTCTTTAAAAATCGTCTCTATGCAGGGACCATCAACACAACAAAGGGAGCGGAAGTCTGGCGCTCAATAGACGGTGACAGTTGGGAACCGGTTGTTGCAAGCGAAGCAGATGGAAATGCAGTGGGCGCAGATGAAAACGGCTTCAGTCTGGGAAATAATACAAACGGAAAACCAGCGGCATGGGGAGTTGGAGGAGCGGCGGTCATAAATAACCAACTCTTTATTGGAACCCTTGGAAACGCCACCATACGTCGCACAGAAGATGGAGTCACATGGAATGTATCTAGCAACGAGGCTTTCAACCTTGGTGTTGATCTCAACATATCGATCAACGACATGGTCGCCTCTGATACCTATCTTTATGCTGCTGTCGGGAATACCAATTTAGGTGGGAACAGAGGCGCACAAGTCTGGCGTTGCAATAGGGCAACCCTGTGTGACGCACAAGGAGATTGGGCCCGCGTAACGACACCCGGATTAGGAGTCGTTGGTGCAACAATCGATCAAGCGTACGCACTCGAGATCTACAACAAAGACCTCTATCTTTCGACAGACGAAGCACAGGCTGATAAAGGCGGACAAATCTGGAAATGCGCCGTAGAAAGTTCTTGTGCAGAACAGCAAAAATGGTCACAAGTCATTGCTACAGGATTTGGCAATCAAGATGGAAACAGCGACATCACGGAACTCTATAGCTACGCGAATGAACTCTATGCATTCACACGGAATGATACAGATGGTGCGGAGTTGTATCGATCACGCGACGGATCCACCTACGAACTCGTTTCAGATGCAGGACTGTTAGAAGACGCACAGAATAAAATTGGCCGGAAACTCATCGCGTTTCAAAACGATCTTCATGCGTTCATGAACATGAAAAACGGTCTGGTGTCAGCACGCAAAAACCTAGACCCAACCTTGAATTTCGTCTTTGCATCTCCACGAAAAGATGGAACAGGGGGCTCGATTCTTGGATTTCGTTTTGACGACCCAGATGACACAACGAACGGCCGCGCTCTTGTCGAATACAGTCTCAACGGAGGTGCGAACTACCAAAAAGCCACGCTGTCACTCAATGGGGCAGACACCGGTGCGATCATTGGTGATCCTTCCGTGAAAAATTCGCTTGCCTACCCCGTCTACGGAATCGATGCGTCTCAGGGAGCGAATCCGGTATCGGTCGTCTGGAATTCAAAGGTAGATGTTCCAAATCAAGAAGTCGCCAGTGCAAAGTTTCGAATCACACCATTTGATGGGTTCGGGACAGGGGTCGCGTTTACGTCGCCAAATTTTAAGGTCGACAATCTGAAACCAACCATTAAGAATCTTCTCGTTTTACCAGGTCAAACACGGGCCGGAGTACCACTCACGATTACGTTCTCTGTAACAGAACTGCTGAATGCAAATCCTGCCGTGTCTGTTGATGGGAATGCCGCGGTTTTGAGTGCTGTAAACGGATTCGCGTACACGTACACTTATCTCCCAACAGGTGAAGAAGCAGAAGGAGCGGTCAATGTTGTCAATGTGGTCGCAGACACGTATCTCAACCAAACATCGGATACGGAAGGAATCGTTTTCGATTTTACAGCACCAGAGAGCGTTGCTGATCCGATCGGGGGAACCTATCAATCCGCTCAAGATGTTGTGCTGACAGCGGATGACACAGGTGTGCAAGGAGTGTCATTGGCCGGAACCGGAGTCTCGCATATTTACTACACGACAGACGGTTCTGAACCGACGACCGCTTCGACAGAATATGTCAGTCCAATCCGTACAGCAGATTCAGGAACAACAACCATTCGTTACTTCTCTACGGATGCCGTTGGAAACACAGAAGGTGTCCAAACGTCTTCGTATATCGTCGATGCTGGAGCACCGGCAGGCGACAGGAGCTTCATCTTTGCAACGGTCTTCCACGACACTGATCGTGATGCAACAGAAGATGCGAATGAAAATGGCATTTCAGGAGTAACCGTTCGTCTCTATAACGATGTCGATGCAGATGGTGTCCTCGACGGAGGGTCAGACACGCTCGTAGGGACAACGGTATCAGCAGCAACAGGAGATGTTTCATTCCTCGGACTAGCACAAGGGGTCTATCTCATATCTGTAGACGCATCGACGATTCCAAGCGGATACACGCTCACAACGGGGAACAATCCAGGTGCCGCGACACTCTCGAGTCCAGGTCAAGGATTAACCGCTGCGTTTGGATATGCGGCTCCACCAACGCCGCCAGGGAGTGGGAATCCTGGAAATGGTGGCAACAGAGATGACGACGGAACACCATCAACACCGCCCGACCAAAACGGGGATGGTGACGGAGATGGCACTCAGCCATCACAACCCTCTCAACCAGACACCGGTTCG
>CAYJMK010000046.1:3167-6546 GCA_964371425.1 uncultured Candidatus Saccharibacteria bacterium | reverse complement strand
CCGACATGATTCCTCCCCGGCGCTGCGCGCCTCTCTCTATGTTTCTATCCTTGAACGCATGTGCAACCAAAAGAAAACGACAGCTGACCGTAGCCGTCGTTTTCACTTTTGTCGAATGACTCCCGCATCGTCCCCTCCCGAAAACGTTACGCACCCATCGGCTTCTCTTGCGGAACAGCTGCCATGAGCTTCTCAAACTCTTCCCGCTCAATGATTTCAATTTCGATGAGGCGTAGAGCGACTTCTTCCAACTTGGCGCGATGCCCACGGACGACGCCCTCTGCTTTCGCCTTAGCTTCGTCGATAAATTTCTGTACTTCCGCGTCTATGCGAGCTGCTGTGGATTCTGAGTAATCCCGCTGCTCACCCATGTCACGGCCCAGGAAGATGAATTCGTCTTTCTCTCCAAATGTGACTGGTCCGAGTCCACTCATGCCATATTCGGTGACCATTTTGCGAGCCAGCTTGGTTGCTTTGGAAAGATCGCTGCTCGCACCGGTAGTGAGTTCGCCAAAGATTTCTTGCTCCGCGACGTAGCCGCCGAGCATCATGGCTAGATCGTCCTCAAACTGGCGCTTGCTGCGGAAATGGCGGTCGTCTTCTGGGATGTTGAGCGTGTAGCCAGCTGCACGACCACGCGACACAATCGAAATCTTTTGAATGGGATCGGAGCCGGGCAGCACATGACCCACCACCGCATGACCCGCTTCGTGGAAGGCGGTGATCTTCTTTTCTTCCTCGTTCATGAGGAAGCTCTTGCGTTGAGGGCCGAGCATGACTTTCTCGATGGCGTCGAAGCAGTCCTGCATCAAGATTTCCTTGCGGCCAGCACGTGCAGCTAAGATGGCCCCTTCGTTCATGAGGTTTTTCAGCTCTGCACCAGCAAATCCCGGTGTTCGTTGCGCGAGTCTTAAGAGGTCGACATCTGCACCGAGCGGCTTGTTCCGCGCGTGAATCGCCAAAATCTTTGCTCGGTCTTTCTTGTCTGGAAGCCCAATCGTGACCTGGCGGTCAAAGCGGCCTGGGCGAAGCAGCGCTGGGTCTAACACGTCTGGTCGGTTTGTCGCGGCGACCACAATCACGTTTGTGCCCTGCTCGAAGCCGTCCATTTCTGTGAGGATCTGGTTGAGCGTCTGCTCACGTTCGTCGTGCGAACCGCCAAGACCGGAACCACGCTGACGACCGACCGCATCGATTTCATCAATGAAGATAATCGCCGGCGCAACTTTCTTCGCTTTCAAGAAGAGGTCACGGACACGGGATGCCCCCACACCCACGAACATTTCCACGAACTCAGAACCGGAAATGCTGAAGAATGGTGCCCCTGCTTCTCCCGCAACGGCGCGAGCAAGTAAGGTCTTACCCGTTCCCGGAGGGCCCACCAACAAGACACCCTTTGGAATTTCCGCACCGAGGTCTTCGAATTTCTTTGGGCTCTTGAGAAACTCCACTACTTCCCAGAGTTCTTCTTTCGCCTCATCTGCTCCTGCAAAGTCTACAAATCGGACTTTGTTCTTATCCGATGGTTCATATTCTTTCGCTTTGGACTGACCAAAGCTCAACGCACGATTGTTGCCGCGCTGAACGGAGCGCACCATGAAAAACAGTACGAGGCCGATGAGCACGAATGGGAATATATACGGCAAGATCACGTTCATCAGCCAGAAGCTGATTCCAGATGGAACGTCTTGGACGATTTCAACCTTAGAGAGCTGCTCAGGCGTGACGCCGTAGTTTGTGAACGATTCTGAGAGGCCGGTTTCGGCTTCCTTGCGGGAAGCTTGCTTGGAACCATCTGTTTTTTCAATTTCAAGTTCATTCTCTTTTACACTTACTTTTGTCACTTGGCCGTCCCGGACCTGCTGTGCTACGTGAGACAACGCGATGTGATCGACCTTTGGTTGCTGGTTGTAGCTGGAGAAAATCGAAGCAACTAAAAGAAGAACCAAGAACCCGACAGCAAACTTGCGCGTAAGATCCCCTCCAAGGCCTTTCGGCGGTTTGACCGGGTGATTGTGCTGGTGCTGTCGCGTGCCACGCTTCTGGGACCCTGATTTGCTACTCTTATCACTCTGTGAAGTGTTTTTTCCTTGCGCGCGACGCCCTGAAGGTGCGGCCTGCTTAGGCGCTTCAGCCGGCGCCTTCTGCTGGTCGCTAGGTGTGGGAGAAACAGGGGATTGTTCAGGCATAAAGAGATACATAAGTAGCTGCCGCTGGTGCCTCTACGGCCCGTTTTTCTTGCGGCGAACAGAATGCGACCGTACCACGCCGAAGGTATACTTGCAAGCCATTCGAAAGCGTCCGCGACGAGCCGTTTTTGGCTTCTGTAAGGAATCTTTCGAGTTCGCGCTCTTCTTTTGATTGGCGACCGGAAAGGCCAGTCAACGTTCGTAGAAGTTCGTGTTTGAGGAGCTGGGGTGTGTTTTGGAGTGCCTCTTTTTCAACGACCCATTCGTTCTTTTGTTGTTGACTGTACTGAGCGAGCCAGGCGTCTCTTGCGATGGCGAGTTCTGCCAGCGCTTTTTGCGCTTGTGTAGCAATAACGCAGAGTTTCTCAACGACTTGTGCGTCTTTTCCTTCTAGGAGAGGAACCACCTTGTGCCGGATACGATTCCGCAGGAACGATACATCGTTATTTGTCTCGTCAGTTTGGAAGGGGATTTCGCGTTCTTTCAAGAAGTTCAATACATCCTGACGGCGCCAAGTTAGGAGTGGCCGCTTAATGGAGCTAATTTCCGCGCGCATGCCCGCGCATCCGCGTAGGCCTGTTCCTTGCAGCATCCGCATGAGAACGGTTTCTGCTTGGTCATTTGCGGTATGGGCAATCAATACGGATTCTGCATCGTACTTTTCCAGAATCGTTTCAAAAAATGCGTAACGCAATTCCCGTGCCCATGCCTCTAGATTTCCTTTGCGCGCCGAGCGTTCTTCTTCTGTGACGTTTCGTGTTTCACATGGAAATCCAACGTGTGCAGCCCACTCTTGAACGAATGCAGCATCAGCCGTAGCAGAAGCGCGCAATCCATAGTTTACGTGTGCAACAACGCGCATTCGACCATCTTTTTGGGCCGCTTCCGCCTCACGAACAAGCAAACACATCGAATCTGGTCCGCCAGAAACGGCGAGGATGAGCGCAGGTTCTTTTTCCGACTGTGACGATTCCATTGTTTAAGCCTACGCGTCTTCCTTAAAACGGCAAACGCCCCGCATGTGCGGAGCGTTGCTGAGCGTATCTAGGAAGAAGATTACGCTTTCTCTTTTGACTCGCCTTCTACTGCAGCTTCTTCCTTGGCTGCCTTCTTCTCCTTTTTCGGCTTGGCTTCGGTTTTGGCCTCGGCTTTCACCTCTTTCGCCTCGCCGCCTGTCTTCTGCTCCGCGA
>CAYJMK010000046.1:1659-3157 GCA_964371425.1 uncultured Candidatus Saccharibacteria bacterium | reverse complement strand
CGGGCCGCTTCGAACTTGGCCACGCGCGCCTTCTTGCGCTCTTCTTCCTTCTTCGTGAGTTCATCGTCGCTCACTTCTGCCAGGAGTTCTTCTTCGCTCTGGTCCTTCTCTTTGAGCGCTTTCTGGGAGAGACCTAAGCGGTGCTCTTCCGGCTCAATGGAGATAATCTTGAACGTGCCTGTCTCACCTTCCTTCACGTGCTGATGCGCGTTTGTCACGCGTTCACCATCCGCACTGTCGATTTCAGAGATGTGGAGGAGACCATGGATTTCATCGTCCAACTTCACGAAGGCCCCGAATGGCGCCACCTTTGTGACCGCCCCTTCAACGACCTGACCAACTTTGTACTTCTTCACCTTTTCCTTCCACGGGTCTTCCTGGAGCCGCTTGAAGGAGAGAGAAATCTTGGTGTCATCGACGCCGATGATCTCGACTTCCATATCATCGCCCATCTTCACCACCTCTTCTGGGTTCTCGATGCGCTTCCAGGAGAGTTCAGACAAGTGAACCAAGCCTTCTACGGAAATGTCTTCACGACCTGGGAGCGGGAAGCGGACGAATACACCAAAGTCCACCACACCGGAAACCTTACCTTTCACGCGTGTGCCGATTGGAATCCCTGCGAGGAGCTCACGCTGTTTGGCGAACTCGACTTCCTTCTCCGAGATGATCAGTTTGTTCTCTTCTGGTTCGGCAGTAATGATCTTCACATCCACGCGCATCCCAACGAACGTCTGAAGTCGTTCTAGAATGGCGCCAGAGTCTCCACCTTCTACTCGAGGGTAGTGCTCAGGAGCGAGCTGGGAAACCGGCAAGAAGGCGTTGATGCCTTGCACAACCGTAATCAAGCCACCCTTGTTTGCACTGCGAATCTTGACCTGAATGTTCTCGCGCTCCTTCATCTTGAGAATAAGGTCCTGCCACACCTGGGCCTTGGAGGCCTTACGGAAGGAGAGTTCGACGTGTGCGTTCTCATTTTCTGGTTCAAGCACGGTTGCTGTGATCTCGGCGCCGACTTCCATCTTGCTGAAGTCTTCGATGGCGTCCCACAGCTCACGACCGCGTACGACACCGACTCCGTAGGGACCAAGGTCGATGTAAACGGCGTTTTTCGTTGCTTCCAAGAGACGACCCGTCATGGTGTCGCCACGTTTTGGAACCTGAATGGTGGAAACTTGTGTCTCGAACTCTTGAACGGCTGCTGTCTTGGGTTCGTCTGTGAGAACAGTGGTGAGCACAGTTGTGCCTGCTGATTCGTTTGGCATAAGAAAATCGCCTGGGCTTAAGGAATAAAGCCTTCTTCCGCGCCAAGCGAGGCACGGCTGAATGCGTCCGAATCGTACCTGGAATGCGTGCTGCGTCAAGAGGGGATCACTTATCAAGATCATTGCTGTTCGATCCGCTCTACGGTATCTTTAGGTAAACGTCTTAGGCGATTTTTGTTCTTGCGGACTCCGTTTCTTCTTCTCCTACCCGCATGTCTCTGCATATCACTTGG
>CAYJMK010000046.1:1182-1649 GCA_964371425.1 uncultured Candidatus Saccharibacteria bacterium | reverse complement strand
CGCTTCGCGCGAACCGGGTATCCTTTTGTTTGGACGCGATTTTTTTGCGCTGATGCGATTGCTGTCCCGTCGAACCTACGGTATCTTTCTTAAAAGCGTCTGGCGCGGTTTTTACGCTTGCGGACTCCGTTTCTTCTTCTCCTACCCGCATGTCTCTGCATATCACTTGGATCGGTCACGCATGTTTCAAGCTCCAGTCACCGGAGCTGACGGTCATTCTGGACCCCCTCGACAAAGAGACGGGCTACAATCCCCCGCGCACAGCCGCGGATGTTGTGTTGGTTTCGTCTAAAGACTCGCACCACTCCTATGTAGAAGCGGTGAAAGAGACGCCGTTGGTGTTCGACACGCCGGGTGAATATGAAGTGAAGGGGTCTCTGTTGCACGGTATTTCTTCAATGTGTTCCGCGCACCGCCTTCCCAACACGATTTTTACGTTGCGTATGGATGGCATTCGACTGTGCCAC
>CAYJMK010000046.1:0-1172 GCA_964371425.1 uncultured Candidatus Saccharibacteria bacterium | reverse complement strand
TTTCTCTTAGCCTCTATTGTGCCGAGAGATCTGACAGATGAGCAGATCGAAGAGATTGGTCCGGTGGATGTGTTGTTTGTTCCGGTTGGGATTCCTCCTTGTATCTCTCGCAAACACGCCCTACGTATTGTGCAGGAGATTGAACCGAGGATTGTGATCCCTTATGGATTCAAGACGGAAAAGTCGACACTGGAAGGCGTAGAAAGTCCTGCTGAATTCTTGAAAGATATGGGTATGAGTGGTACCAAGCCGGTTCCGAAAGCCCTGCTCAAAGCCAAGGACCTGCCCACAGAAGAAACGCAAGTGATTTTGTTGGATGCCCAAGGCTGACGCATGCCAGTACCGAGTTATCCTCCACGATTTCTCGCCTACGCAGCCGCGTTTATCGTGAGTTGCATCATCTTTGTCGCTTGGTATTTTCTTGTTCCACACCGTGTGCCTACCAAAACACGAAACGAGCTTGCTCCCGCTGTACAAACCATTCAATCTCAAGCTGGTGAGATTCTTGATCGCACAAAGCAGGTTCAAACAGATTTGAAGGAGCAGAAAACTCAGTGGCGTGCCGAAGAAGAACAAAAGACGACGGAAGAGCAGGCACGAAAAGCGGAGATTGATGCTTCCCGCCAAGATCTTGAGGCTCAAGGCTTCCGCACGACTGCTCCACCTACGCCTTCTTCAGAGACCACCCCAAGCGACACCACCAACTAATCTTCCGGTATGGACTTCAGTAAACTCTATTTTGGAAAAGTTGAGCCGCGCCCTCTTGTAGAAGAGATGCGTCAGTCGTATCTGGACTACTCCATGAGCGTGATTGTTTCGCGTGCCTTGCCGGATGTACGAGACGGACTCAAACCGGTTCACCGCCGCATTCTGTACGCCATGTGGGGACTTGGCCTGCGCGCCTCTGGGAAACACCGCAAATCTGCCACCGTCGTCGGTGAAGTGCTCGGCAAGTACCACCCGCACGGTGATACTGCTGTGTACGACTCCATGGCGCGTATGGCGCAGGATTTTTCCATGCGAACGCTCTTGGTGGATGGCCAGGGGAACTTTGGTTCGGTGGACGGCGACAGCCCGGCTGCCATGCGTTACACCGAAGCAAAACTCACTAAGGCTGCGGAAGAAATTTTGTTCGATCTCGACAAAGACACCGTCGAATGGCAGGGCAACTA
>CAYJMK010000045.1:0-6563 GCA_964371425.1 uncultured Candidatus Saccharibacteria bacterium | reverse complement strand
AACGGCTGGCGAGCCCGCGTAGCGGGCGAGCCAATGACTTCATTTCCTAACTGGCTGGGACGACGGGGGATTCCCGCTCCTCCGGTGTCGCCGCCCCGTGCAGAAACGCACGGGAGCCCCCGGCTCCACCTCCCCCGCGGCCCGGGTCTCCTCAGACATGCCGCCGGCATGTCCTCGGAGCACCCTTCGAATCCCGTCTTCGAATCTCGTGATAAGAAAATAACTCCCAACAGGGAGTTATTTTCTTATGGCGGGGACGACGGGATTCCTCCTCCCCCGGCCCTCGCGACCGTTCGCTCAGAAGCTCACGGTTCCCGCTCGGACCTCCTCCGGAGCCCGGCGTTCTCAGAACATGCCAGATGGCATGTTCTTCGAATCGCCTTCGAATCCCTTTGCAATCCCATTATTCACAAATGACTCCCCGAAGGGAGTCATTCGTGAATGGCGGGGACGACGGGATTCGAACCCGCGACCTCAGCCCTGACAAGGCCGCGCTCTAACCAGCTGAGCTACGTCCCCACGCCAAGCTTTGTACCGCACGTCTGAAAAAAACGGAAGTCCTGGTAGCGGCGGAGGGATTCGAACCCCCGACACGCGAGTTATGATCCCGCTGCTCTAACCAGCTGAGCTACGCCGCCGCACTGTTCTTGTCTAAGAGGAAGCCTGACTTTCAAGACAAAGGCTTCCGTTCCTGAGGATATCACGTGATGTTCCCAGAAACCGAAGCCTGTGAGGAATCGCAATCCGCAAACCCTTGAAAGTCAGGAGCGCAGGCCGCGATCATTCTGCGGGCCCCAGAAATCAATTCGATTGATTTCTGGGAAAAGGAGGCCTCGAGCGGAAACCGCAGTGGATGAGCTTGCTCATCCACGAAGGTTGAAGCTCGAGGACGAAGTGGTTGCGGGGGCGGGATTTGAACCCGCGACCTACAGGTTATGAGCCTGTCGAGCTACCAAGCTGCTCCACCCCGCAGGCGGAGGATACGGACCAAGTGGGCTTGTGTCAATCTAAAAACGTACAAAACACATGCTACGATAAGCTTCGTTATGAAGATCTATACCCGCACAGGAGATAAAGGGACGACACAACTCTATGGCGGTACCCGCGTCGCTAAAGACAATCTTCGCGTCGAAGCCTATGGCACCGTAGACGAGGCGATCGCGTCGCTCGGATGCGTCGTGGCAATCGCCGAAGCCTCAGAACGCGAGAAGATGCTCAAACGCATCATGAACCGTCTCTTCGCGTTGAATGCCGCACTCGCATCGCCAAAAAAACTTCCGGCCAATGTAAAAGGTATCGAGCAGAAAGACATAGACGAAGTCGAACAGTGGATCGATCAAGTCGAAAACGGCTTAGAGCCCCTCAGACAATTCATCCTGCCAACCGGAACCGAAGCCGCAAGTCGTCTCCACATAGCAAGAGCAGTGATGCGCCGCGCAGAACGAAGAATGACGGCACTGCATGCGGTAGAGCCGCAAGATCCAATCTTACTCGCGTACGTCAATCGACTCTCCGATTTCCTGTTTGTTCTAGCCCGAGAAGCAAATAAAGACGCTGGGGGAGATGTGCCAGCTTCGTTCGATGCGTGATACCCTGAAACCAGATTTCAAATCAACCTATGGATACTGCCACCCAAACAAGAACGGTTTCGAAAACAAAAACAATGATCGGTGTCGGGCTGGTGGCGGCTGCTCTCCTTACTGCAAACAGTTTTGCGATTGCAAACAGCATGCTGAAACAGCAAGCAGGAGCACAGAAAAAAATAGTAGCAGCCTCGTCTGTAGCCAATCCAAAAAAAGCAAAAACAGGTCTGCAAGCGCTCCAAACAATGCAAATCTCTGCCCCTAAACAGGGGAAAGTGTTAATGAGCAGTGCTCTACCTACAGGAGATAAAGGAGCACCTACACAACTACGCGATTTTCAGATCGATCCTCATGCTCAGATCATCGCCGATCTCAATATTCCTCCTGCGGGCGCAAAGTATCTTTCCATTCCCGCTGCAGGCTTTACGCCGAATCTCATGATCGAGGATCAGCCATACGACTTTTTCCGGCCAAGTGGAGCGCTTTCTTCCCGTACGAGTGTCAACTGGTTCTCTGCTCCCGTTTATCTTCCAGAAGGAGCGGTTCCATTTGAGCTGCAGATGCGCTACCACGACAAGAGTCCAGAAAAAATCTCCTTAGCTTTACATGCAAGTGGAAAGGACGTGCTCTTCCAGTGGCAGCAAGCGCCTTTGGAAAGCGTGAACCAACCTCAACGGGAAGAAGGGTATCGGACTGTCAAGATAGAAACATTTAATATTCAAGTGGACCCAGCGAAGATGGCACTGTATCTAACCGTATTCTTTAATGGTACGGATGAAGAGAACATAAAGTTGATCGATGCTCGGATTGGTTATGTTATGGCAGATGGGTTTTAGGTGATGTTATTGTTAAAGATCGTGTGTAAATCCGCGCGCCACAAGGCGCGCGGATGCGTTATGCGCATGCGTTTGCAGGACGCACAAATAGGCCCTAGACCGAGCTGCTACAATACCCACCGATGCCTATCACTGTGCTCCACACTGGGGACGTTCATCTTGGTGCCCCCTTCAAACGCCTCAGCAAGCGCGCGCTAGAGCAACGCCGCCAGCTCCGTCAGACCTTTCAGAAGGTTGTGGACCTCGCGCTGGAACGCCGCGTCGACCTCTTTTTGGTCGCCGGAGATCTCTTCGATAGCAACCGCGTCTCAGATGCAGAAGTCGGTTTTGCGCGAAACCAACTGGAACGCCTCAAAGAAGCCAACATTCCCGCCGTTTTTATTGGCGGCACACACGACTGTCTGGCCGATGCAGCCGTTCTGACGCGCCAAGGGGTCCTCACAGACCTTGCAAACGTCACACTCCTCACACCAGAACATCCACAAAAAACCTACCCAGAGCTCGACCTCACCGTTTCTGGTACCTCCAACAACGTCAACAAAAGCCGCACAAGCCCTCTTGCGGCACTGCCCAAAGAAGCGGGAACGCCCATGCATATCGGTATGATTCACGGGTCGCTCGCGATCCCCGGGAAACACGCGTCCAACGACATGCCATTTACCCCAGAAGAAGTTGCTGCCAGCGGTGTCGATTATCTGGCGGTGGGACATTGGCATTCCCTCAACGACATTTCTTCCGGTAACGTGACAGCGTATTACTCCGGTTCGCCAGAGGGCATCGACTTTGGCGAGCACCGAGCGGGCTATGTCTTGATCGTCACACTGGAAGAAGGAAAAAAACCAGAGGTGGAACCGGTTCGCGTAGGAACACGTCGATTCGAACGCAAAAAACTCGATGTCACAGGGATGACCGAACACAGCGAGATCACGCGCAAGATTATGTGCGATGCGGACGGAAACTGCGCACTCGAAATCGTTTTGTCTGGCGTCCGCAAAGCAGACTTTGTCATTGATGGCGAAGCACTCAAACGAGAAATGGCCGAACACTTCTTTCAAATCCTGATCAAAGACCACACAGAACTCACGCTCGAAGGTTTTGATGAGAGCGCATTTCCAGAACATCTCGTGATCGGGCAGTTTGTCCGGAGAATGCGTGAACGAATTGAACAAGCGCCTACAGAAGAGGAAAAACAGATTGCAGAAATGGCGTTGCAACTTGGCATAGTTCGCTTACTCGGCAAAGAAGAACAAGATTAAGCCTATGCAGATTCGTTCTCTCAAATTAGCCAACTTCAAGCGCTTCGCTTCGTTTGAGACAGAATTCGCGGACGGTCTTACCGTTGTCAGAGGCGAAAACGAACAAGGGAAATCCACCCTCTTAGCGGCCATCCTTGCAGGTCTCTTTTACGATCCTGCCCGTCGCAACCAAGCAATTGCGGCGCTTCAAAGCTGGGGAAGTGAAGAACTCTCACGGATCGAAATGCGCATCACAGAAGGAGATGAGGCCTACGTGATTCAGAAAGATTTCGAACAAAAGTTTTTCGCGCTAACGCAGGAAAGCACCAAGCGCAGCTGGACCACGGTGCAAGAAGCTAAACCCATCTTGCTCAAATTACTCGGTACAGAAGATCCGACCCTCTTTGAAGCGACAGCGGCCGTCAGACAAGACGCACTCGCGCGCATCCATGAAGGGGAAAAAGAACTAGAAGAAGCGATGCAGAGTTTCGTCACGTCTGGGGGTGAATCCGTGAGTGCGGTGGAAGTATTGCGCTTGCTCGAAAAGAAATTGCGCGAAGCAGAAAAAGGCTTGGAGCGGCCTACGGTAACGCCAGGAGCGATCAAGCATTTGCAAGACGAAGAGATGACACTCACCGCAGAAGTACAACAATTAGAAGCGGTCGTCACAGACCGTGCGCGCCGACAACAAGAAAACGAAGAACTGCGCGCACGCTGGAAGGAACAGAATCAAGAATTATCCGCAACAAAACAAGCGTTGGATCGTGCAAAAGAACGGCGTGAACTTGAACAGAAACAGAAAGAATATGCTGCTACCTTCGAAAACGCGCAGCGGACTCAAGAGATTTTGACCCAAGCAGGAAACGCCGCCAGTGTCTTAACAGCGCTCGACGAAAAGATCGCAACACAAGAAAAAGCTGCCGCTGCTTGGCAAGAACTCGAAGGTCAGCGGAAGGCCCTCATGTGTCAGTTAGAAGGACTGCACCTTGCCGAAGAATTCCATGAATCGCGTCCCCTGCAGAATCCTGCCACCATCGGCGGTCTGCTTCTGGTCGCTGTCGCCGTAGGTGGATTCCGATTCTCTCTTTGGTACACGCTCGCACTGTTGCCAGCTGCCGTTCTGTTTTGGCTCGCCTTCCGTAAGCAAGCGAACCTGTAAGCGCTCAAACAAGAACACGAAGCAGAAAAACAACTTCGAACACAGGAAACAGAGCTGACAGAAAAACAACGAACAACACTTGCTCAGATTGGTGTGAGTTCCGAGGATGCGTTGCACGAAGCACGGAAGCAACTAACGAAAGAGCGTGAAGCGATTCTGGCGCAAACCGCAGGGGCAGAAGCTCTTGCGAAAGGGAAAACAGCACAGCAACGAGAAGAAGAACGCATGGCTGCTGCCCTTGAGCTCAGGAAGATTGACACACGCCTTCAAGAGCTCGATGGCGCGACGATGGACGCACGAGCTGAGGTGAAGCTAACACAGGAGCACGAACGTCTCGTAAAGGAAGTGCAGCAGTTGAAAGAGCAAGGGATTGAGAACGACACATTGATTAAAGCAACTCCAGCTTCGTCAGAAGAATTGCTTCAAGCGAAAGAACGACTCACGGAAGTCCAAGAAGAACTCGCACGCGAACGCATGCTCGCGCAGGCGTATCACTTAGCGATCGATGTCATTGGGCAATCCAAAGAAGTCGTGACGAAGAAAGCAAAAGGGATGTTGGAAGAACTGATGACTGCGTATCTCCCACGAATCACCAAGGGGCGTTACACCCGTGAAACGGTTGACGATAACTTGCGTATGAAAGTCGATACAGGCGCGCAAAAAGGAGGAGCGGTAGACCCAGAAGAAGCGCTTTCGCGCGGGACGATTGATCAGATTTACTTAGTAGCACGGCTCGCGCTGCTGCGACTGCTCTATCCAAACACAAAACCGCCCCTTCTTCTGGATGATCCATTCGTCACCTTTGATGACGTCCGCAAAGCCATGACGATGGAAGTCTTGGGCGAGATCGCCAAAGAGCAACAAGTCATTCTCTTTACACACAGTGCCACCTACGACGCATGGGCGGGGAAAGTCGTTCTCCTGAATGCATCCGCGAGCTAGTCTCGCGAGCTAGTCCGCCTCGTCCTCAATCTCTCCGACGATTTCCTCAAGGACATCTTCTAGTGTTACGACACCAAGGAGACGGCCATCTGCACGACGAACGGCAGCCAAATGTTGGCGCTTCTTCTGAAAGAAGCGAACCAAATGATCTGCACGCATGTCTGGTGGGACGGTTAACGCAGGCAGCATCAAATCTTGGACACGAAGATGATGTTGATCATCAGCAAGATGGCTCAACACAACATCTTTTAAGACAACACCGCGTACATCGTCCTCATGATCGCCGATGACGAGAATGCGACGATAGGCATCATCTAGCTGAGTTTCTGAGATATCACGCAAGAGCAGATCAGCCCTAAGGGTCTGCACACGGGTTCGCGGCGTCATCAAATTCTGAGCGGAGAGATCGTGCAAATGGAACACACGATGGACCATGCGTGCTTCATCAGGCTCGATGCAGCCTTCTTTGTGGCCGAACAAAGTCAGGAGACGAATCTCCTCTTCACTTGTATGGAGAGACGGTTTACTCCCTCGCGTAAAGAGTTGAGCGAGTTTCCCCGTAAGCCACGTCAACGGGGAGAAAAGGAGAACAAGCCAACGGAAGATAGGAGCGAGATGTGGAACGACGCGTTGTGCATAGTGTTTGCCAAGAGCTTTAGGGAGAACTTCTGAAAAGACAATCAAGAAGAAGGTAAAAATGCCAAAGAGGATCCCTGCTTGGACGTCGTTCAAAACCTTTGCGGTTTGTGAGCCAATCGCAAAGCTCCCGAGAACGGTGACGAGGCTGTTCAGAATCACAATCGTCGCG
>CAYJMK010000044.1:0-6575 GCA_964371425.1 uncultured Candidatus Saccharibacteria bacterium | reverse complement strand
GCCTCTTAACGCGCCACAACCCTTCACAACGGCAGGCAGAATTGCACGAAATAGGACCGATGTTGGTGTTGGCAGGAGCTGGTTCGGGAAAAACGCGTGTATTAACACATAGGATCGCTCACCTCCTCGCAATCGGAGAAGATCCATCACGCATTCTCGCAATGACCTTCACAAACAAGGCGGCCGGAGAAATGCGAGAACGACTCGGAAAGCTCACAGGTCTTTCAGAACGGCAGCTCCCGATAGTGGCGACCTTCCATGCCTTCTGTGTCCGATTCCTGAGAGGAGAGATCGAAGCGGAAGGCTACCGTCGCTCTTTCACCATCTACGACCAAGATGACCAGCTCTCCGCCGTAAAAGCGGCACTCAAAGCACGTTCTGTGTCACCAGATCGGGTCAAGCCTCAGGCGGTTCGGTCTCTCATCTCACAATGGAAAAACAGTGGGATGACCCCTTCAGAAGCGCTCGAACAAGCAGAAGGTGAAGCACAAGAATGGGCAGCAGGTGCATACGAGGCCTATCAACAAGAACTCCGTCACGCCGACGCGCTCGACTTTGATGATCTTCTGATTGTCGCGCTGCATGTGTTGAAAAGGCATCCTGACGTATTAACGCGTTACCAGGAACGGTTCCGACAAATCCTCGTTGACGAATACCAAGACACAAACCGGATTCAGTACGAGATCATTTCGCTGCTCGCAGGCAAGCATCGCAATCTCTTTGTGGTGGGGGATGACTGGCAGTCCATCTACGGTTGGCGCGGTGCAGACATTCGGAACATTCTCGATTTCGAACGAGACTTTCCGGATGCTATCGTCGTCAAACTCGAACAAAATTACCGTTCCACGCAGCATATTCTGGATGCGGCCGACGGTGTCATTAAGCAAAACGCTTCACAGAAAGACAAAGTGCTTTACACACAAGAAGGGGATGGCGAACCCGTTCGTGTGGTGGAAGCGCGTGATGCCTACGACGAAGCGCGCGTGATTGCTACAGATCTTATGCGGTTGCGCCAAAACCATAGTCTCGATGAAGCAGCGGTGTTGTACCGCACAAACGCGCAGTCTCGTATTTTGGAACGCGTGCTCCTAGAACGAAACATTCCCTACCGGATTGTCGGCGGCGTCCGTTTCTACGACCGCAAAGAAGTGAAAGATGTGATCGGGTATCTGCGCCTCCTCTTGAATCCAAACGATGCAGCCAGTCTCACCCGCGTCATCAATGAACCAAAACGGGGGATCGGCGAAAAAACAAAAGACGCATTGGTCGCATGGGCACGCGCCAACACACGGGACCTGATGACTTCCGCGCGCGCGGCCAAAGACTCAGGTGCATTTTCGACAGCCTCAGGAGCGAAACTGAGCGCGTTTGGCGAACTCATGGAGCAGCTGAAAACAAAGGCGGCTAAGCTCCCGCCGTCAGAACTCGTTCAATATGTGGCAGAAAAAACAGGTCTCAGAAATCTCTTGAAAGACGGGACAGACGAAGGCGATGCACGCTACGGAAACGTCTTAGAACTTGCCGGTGCCGCTAAACGCTTTGATGACGAAGGGGCAGAAGGTCTCCCGCTCTTCTTAGAAGAAGTTGCCCTCATCGCGGACTTAGATAAAACAGCGCAAGAAGGCGAAGCGGTCACGCTGATGACCGTCCACAACGCGAAGGGACTTGAGTACTACACGGTCTATGTGGTCGGGTGTGAAGAAGGTATCTTCCCGCACGCACGCACGCTGGAACGTCGCTCAGAGTTAGAAGAAGAAACGCGCCTCTGTTATGTGGCCATGACGCGCGCAAAACGACGTCTATTTATGATTTGTTGCCAAGAACGAGAACTCTTTGGGTCTGTGCAAATGCACCCACCCTCCCGCTTCCTCGACAGTATTCCGTCACAAGCGCATGAACGTGTGCCATCAACAGCCTTATTCACGCCAGCCGGATTCCGAAAAACAAGCACGTGGAATGGCCGTCGCGGAAACACGGGCCGCCCAAGCTACGGAGAAGGCATCGACGAATCGTACGAAGAGCGATCCATCGACGTAGCCGAACAAGAAGCAGCGCCGGCATGGGAGGAACCCTCAGCACCAACAGAAACCGATGAAAGCGGTGCGGCCAACGGGTACAAAAACGGTCAAAATGTCCTCCACGCTCTGTTCGGAAGGGGAGTTGTCGTGGCTTCAAGAACAGGAACACTTGTCGTGGCGTTCCCCAAATATGGACTCAAACGACTCGATCCGGCGCACGTAACCCTGAAAATTGTCGCGTAGATCGGAGGTTGATCACGTTGCTAACTTCAACGCCAAAAGCATAAACACCGTAAACAGAACAAAGACCAGGGCCTCGTGCCGACGCTTGTCATACACCAGCAAGAATCCAATCGCTCCAAACCCAAGCCCCAGGAAAAACAACGGCCGGTTATTCAAAAAGAGAGGAATCAACAGGAAGGAAATCGCCGTCAACAGCGCGGTCGCTAATTTCCCACGATCTTCCCCAAGCATCACCGGCAACGTCATCACACCAGCAGCTTCGTCACCCTCACGATCTTTCAGATCCTTCACGGTGAACGCCAGAGTGAACAACACAAGAATAAGACCAATCAACGGACGTGGAAAGGCACTAAACGCTTGTCCTGGAACAAAGAAGATAAACACAAATAAGATCGCAATCGCGACACTTGCCGCCATCACAAATGTTGCCACAAACGGAAATCGCCGCAGACGGAACGGTGGGACAGAGTATAAATACGCAAACGCCAGCATCGCAACAGCCAGCGTCAGGAAAGGAAACCCTCCTATATAAGCTGTCCCAGCCGCCATAACACCGAACAGCACAGCTAACTGTCGGAACTCATTCACAGAAAACGATCCCACCACTAACGGCCGCCAACGGTTCGTCAATCGATCGATCACTTGGTCTTCCACATCGTTCAGCAACACAGAAAAGATCCACGCTTCTAACAACCTCAAGAAAAAACAGATCAAGAGCAATCCCTCAGGCAAGCCGGGAGATAATGCAGTCCCAGTCAATTTCACACCAAGAACAATTCCGCCAATATAGGCCGCTCCTTGGAACAAAAAGCGTGAAAAACGGACATTGCGGATAAAGGCAAACACTTTCTGTGGGACCTCCAAGAAAAAGAGGAGAAGAAGCTGCAGCGGAATCAAAATGGCGTACAGAGCGGAAAGATGAACACCTGCAACCATGCCAGGATCCGCAAGAAACAGGCCATACACATGGCGTGGTGTGTATATAATGCTAATCACATCGACACGGGTCAGATCCCAACGCAAAGCGGATGCGACAGCCATCAAAGTAGGAAGCACGGCATACCCAAAAAAGAGAACATATGTTCCAAGAAGCGCAATACCTGTACGAACAACCGAGCGCGTCTTGAGCCAGACATAAGCCGAAAGAAGCAGCATCGCCACAAAGACCTCTGCGCGCAGGCCAATCGTGAACTCCTGTGTAAGCGGCCCACCAAAAAAATGCAGAAATCGTGAAGGCAAGTTCGCGGGTGCATCCAGGATGTAACTAAGGAGCATACCGCCCTGCCCACGGGAATAGATCAAATCGACAATGGGTGGGATCCAGGACACAACCCAACCTGACAGCATGACATTCAAGATCGATCTGACAGGCGCTTTCGTCAGTAACCGCAGGAATAACGCCAAAGACAGCAACAACGCACCAAAAAACAGCATGCCGAACGGCACGTTATCCACGCTGAAATTCGCTTGCAGGCCGCTTGAGTAGGCATCCAACAGAAAGCGGACAGACGTGAGCGCAGCGAGCGTCACTAAAAATTTCGAAACGGAAATGTGCTGTTTCTCAATCGTAGCAATCAAGGATGCAAGCACAAGCGACAAACAAAAACGAAATAAAGAGGAGAACAGAGAGAACACCTTCCCTCGTGCACAGTCTACCGCTATCCTAGCGACATTCCAGAGATGGCTCAAATCACCCTTTTTCAAGCGTATCAGGATCGTCGTGAGCGCGTTGAGCGGCAGCTTCGTCATGTCTTCGAAACAGAAGCGCAACACAAGCTCCCGGGCGGAGAGGCCATTGAACGCATTCGAGAGGCAGAAACAGATTTTGTCCTTTCCGGAGGAAAGCGCATCCGTGGAATCCTCACGCTCCTAGGATACGAATGGCATAGCGGGGAAGTGCCGAGCAGCCAATCTTCACAGCAAGCCATCGACCAAGTTGCCGCCGCCGCCGAACTCTTCCACGCAGCCCTCTTGGTCCATGACGACATCATCGACCGCGATCAGCTGCGTCGGGGCCGTAAAACCCTCCATCAAGTAGAACTGATCGCCGGTTCCACAGACGAACATCAGCGCCTCTCACTCGCGCTTCTCTCAGGCGATCAACTGGCGACGCTCGCCTATAAAACGCTGCTTTCAGCAGAATTTCCACTGGATCGAAAATTTGCTGCAATAAAAGCGTTCGAAGAAGAAGCTTTTCTCACCGGTCTTGGCGCCATTTTAGATGTCGATGCGGTTCGCCGCTCTAAATTGCCTAAAGAACGACTTGCGCGCACATCAACACTTAAAACCGCTCGTTACACTACCGTTGCTCCGTTTCGGATTGGGGCAGAGCTCGCTGGAACGCAGCTCGACCCGTCGCTGGAACGCATTCTGACCCAGATAGGAGAAGCCTTTCAGCTCCGTGATGACCTCTTCAGCATCTTCGCAGCAGCTAAAACGACAGGGAAGACAGCCCATTCTGACCTCCGTGAAGGCCGACAGACGCTCCTCCTTACCCTTATTGAACAAACGCTCTCTAAGGGAGAGCGAAAAGCGCTGCGTACTTTCCTCGGGGGAGCAAGTAAAGCGACACAGGCAGAATCAGAAAAAAACAAAGCGCAACGCGAAAAGCAGGCTGTGCATTTTGCCGAACTCCTGAAAGAACGGGGACTGGAAGCAGAGGCCGAAAAAGAAATCGGAAGCCGCTGGGAGAGAATCGAGCGTGCTATTACCAAGTTAGAGGCAAAAACAAACCAAAAGACGCTGCTACTCAGCCTCGGCCGTCAGCTACTATTCCGGGCTTCTTGAAATCAGCATGAACACACATCCAAACAACCAACTCATCGGATTCAGCGCAGAGCCAGACAAACGTCTTGGACAGAACTTTCTGGTGGATACAGGCTCCATCGATGCGCTCATGAACTTTCTCCCAGACGAACTGCCCGATCGAATTGTAGAAGTCGGGCCGGGTCTTGGGGCCATCACGCGGCCGCTCGCACACAAAGTGAAGGAAGTACAAGCCATCGAAAAGGACCAGAATCTCATCACAGAGCTCAGAAAAGCGCTCCAGCAAGAAGGCATCACCAACGTGCACATCAAAGAAGAAGACGCGCGACGAACACGCTACGGAACGGATGGCTTGCCCTATGCATTCGTTTCAAATCTGCCGTTTAACGCAGGCGCACACATCTTGCAGCAGGTCATCTCAGCACAGAATCCACCAACGGTGTCGGTGGTCGTGCTCCAAAAGGAAGTCGCGGAGCGCATATGTGTGAAAGGGGGAGCGTGGAGCCTGTTAGCACTCGCCATTCACCTCTACGCGCAGCCCGAGCTCGGCGACATTATTCCAGCCCGCGCATTTGAGCCGCAACCAAAGATCGATGCGGCGTTGCTACGTCTCACACCCCACAAAACAGCGCCTATCGCCATACCGCAAGATGAAATAACGGACTTTTTCCGTTTGCTACGCGCTGGCTTCTCTTCAAAACGAAAAAAACTGCGTAACGCACTCGCGAATGGCCTCAGCATTCCAACAACAGAGACAGAAAAACTCCTAAAACAAGCCGACATCGATCCTGACTTGCGTGCAGAACGCCTTACACTCAAAGAATGGGAACGTCTCTACCGCGCGTGGCAACACACCGCATAAAAAAGCGAAAAACACAGAAAAGGGACGATCTTTGTTATCCACAAAATGCAGAAAAGAGAGAAAGACGGTACCCTGCACAGAGACGCGGCAGGTTCTGTCGCTCCAAAACGGATATCCATGTATTCCTTCGGACGGGCCAAGATTCTGGCACTCGTCACCACTGTCGTTATCACCAGCTTTCTTGGTGTGGCTCTTCTGATTGGCAAAGACGCATTTCTTGGGATCTCTTTGGCGAATGCGCTCGACCCAACCCTCGAAGGTCCACAGATTGATTCCGACAACGATGGCCTTTCAGATGGAGAAGAGGTGAAGCTCGGTACCAATCCTTATCTAAGCGACACAGACAACGACGGCTACACAGACAAAGAAGAAGTGGATACCAAGCATGATCCTCTTCATGTCGATTCCAATCTGCTCCTAGATCAGGATAACGATGGCCTGACAGGAAAAGATGAACTTACGTTCGGCACAAGTCTTGTCGAACCCGACACGGATTTTGACGGGACACCGGACGGGGTCGAAGTCGTGCAGGGAACAGACCCAGGGAAGGCAAAAATTATGTCACTTCCGGGTTATCTAGGTGCGAACGTTGCAGAACAACGTGACAAAACAATGTATCCACCTATTCATCCAGACGAGCTTCAGAAGATCGAAGACCTAGCAAATGCTCAATCGGTTGAGGAATT
>CAYJMK010000043.1:0-6668 GCA_964371425.1 uncultured Candidatus Saccharibacteria bacterium | reverse complement strand
CGCAAAGATCCCTTCTTTTTTTAGAAGCAGGTAAACGTCAGGATTCGCTAAAACAATTACACGCGGATTCTTTGCCAGCACACGCTTAAGCGATGCGAGATCCAGATGATCTCCATGCTCATGCGTCACAATCACCAGATCGAGGTCTTCAACTTCGTCTTGTTGCGTAGAATATGAACCCGGATCCGTCAGAAGACGAAGATCAGCCTCCTCGATCAACAGACACGCATGTCCGAACTTTGTGATGCGCATAGACCAGTAAAAAGTGGATAGCGACACTTATAACAACGATACCGGTATCCTAGGATACCCTAGAGAGAGAAAGCCAGTCATCGATAATACGATATGCTCGATGAACAGTCCCATTTCTAAAGAAGTGTATGAATCTCAACGAAGAAGAAAAACAGATATTGAAAAAACTTGAGGAATCTCTTTGGATCCCCACAACACGATTCGATCAGATCTATTTGGATCAGATCCTGTCACCCACATTTTTTGAGTTTGGTCGTTCGGGACGAATCTACAAACGAGATGAAACAATCTCCGCACCCCTGCAAGAAATCAAAGCAAAACTCCCACTCTCAAATTTTGCCGTCCACTCCATAAACGAAGAGGTCGTATTGATCACCTACGTCAGTGAAGTGACATATGAGGACGGTGAAACCGAGTTTGGAAACAGAAGTTCCTTATGGATGAAAACATCGAACGGCTGGCAATTGCAATTTCATCAAGGAACACCAGTCGCTGCATAGCCCAAACGAAAAAGGACTTCCGAGAAGGAAGTTCTTTTTCGTTTGCGGTTCTGGCGGAGAGGGGGGGATTCCCGCTCCTCCGATCTCGTCGCCCCACGCAACGCGGGGCCCCCGACTCGATCTCCTCCGCGGCCTGGGTTTTCAAAGACGTGCCACTGGCACGTCTTTGAAATACCC
This sequence comes from uncultured Candidatus Saccharibacteria bacterium, assembly GCA_964371425.1. Classification (GTDB taxonomy): domain Bacteria; phylum Patescibacteriota; class JABMPQ01; order JABMPQ01; family JAGQLO01; genus CAYJMK01. The sequence goes on along the minus strand of CAYJMK010000043.1, from coordinate 5,739 downwards.
TTCGAATCCCCTCCTCGACAAAGGTCCTATCCGAATAAGGCTTGCAAGCCTTATTCGGATAGGACCACTGGCGGAGAGGGGGGGATTCGAACCCCCGGTGGTTTTTACACCACACATGCTTTCCAAGCATGCGCACTAGACCGCTATGCGACCTCTCCAAGACCTGGAGGACCGTAACACGTGAATAGAAGACCGGACAAGGCGGGCATGAAAATCAAAAGGAAAATCTCGAAGAAAACAGCGTTTGGATACAAAAATGGGGATCCGGAGGAGCGTGAGCATCGATCAACCACTCTCATCCATCGGGCAATGGAGAAAGCGAGAAGACGAGCATCAGACAACTCCGGATCCCCGGGACAGCTGCAGCCTAGGCAGGTCGGGGAGGGAGGGTGGACAAGGCCTGCCCAGACTAACAGCATCACGCCAACCGTGGATGCGAGCCCCAGGGGGACCTCAGCATCAGAAGCGTTACCAGGGGGAGGAGCTGGCACACGGTCCCATCACGGTTGGATTCCGGTCACCGAGATCAGCGGCGGCCGGAGAAAGCGGCAAAGCGAGGAACGCTACGTGGGAGGTCGTCAGAACGATCCCAACTTTGCCGGGTGCGTAGAAAGGTCAAGGAGTTGAAACGGACTAGACAGTAGGAAACATTGCCCAATCTGTCAAGCCTCTACCCCTGCAAGTCGCCTGCGAATGTGGATAGGAAAAAAGCCTCCCCTAAGCCAAAAAGTCTACACACCTCGCAAATGGACAAAATTGAGCGGACCAGACTTCCCAACGGGATACCGTCCTACCACAACCAGACGGGCACCTTTTTTGACCAATCCCCTCCGAAAAACGGTCGTCTCTGCATGCTTCACCAATTCTTCAACAGAGCGAGAAGGATTTGGAAGATAAACCGGTGTCACGCCCCAGGAAAAACACAATTGCCGCTCCGTCCGCGGATCTTCTGCAATCGCCAAAATGGGTAATTCCGGCCGATAATGAGAAACCAACCGTGCCGCGCCGCCAGACAACGAGGCAACCAACAAAGCCTTCGCTCCTGAAAGCGAAGCAAGCAATCCTGCCACACCAGCCACAGAAGCTTCGTGTCCTGCGTCTGGACCAGCCAAAGAATGCGCAATCACAAGATCATCCAACGAAGACGCTTCCGTGCGTTCAATCACTTCCCGCATCGTCTCGATGGTCTGCACAGGAAACCCACCCACGGCTGTCTCTTGAGAAAGCATCACGGCATCCGCATGATCAATCACCGCATTCGCCACATCAGAAACTTCTGCGCGTGTGGGAGACGGCCGTTCGGTCATGGAATCGAGCATCTGTGTCGCTACAATCACAGGCTTGCTCGCTGCCACCGCCTTCGCCACAAATTCTTTTTGCAGCACCGGAACCTGTTCGTATCCAACTTCCAACGCCGAGACCCCTCGTGCGGCCAAAATCCCATCCGCTTCAGCCAGTAATTCATCAAAACACGCAACCGGTGCCGGTTTTGCAATCTTCGCAAAAATCTTCACCAATGGATCACCTACAGCGCGCAACCGTTCGCGCCGCTCATACGAAGCAATCAAACGACGCAGCTGCACAATGTCGTCCGGCGACTGCACAAACGAAATCGCCACCGCATCCACCCCCATCCGCAACCCAAACAAGAGATCAACACGATCTTTTGCCGTGATCGGCGGAATCGCTACGGCCGCTTCCGGAATGTTCAATCCTTTATGCGCATGGAGTGTGCCACCTTGCATGACTCGGCACCGAACGCCCGCCGCGCCCTTAGAGAGCACGCGTAGTTCCATGCGGCCATCGTCCAACAACAGGCGTGTCCCGATATTCACCGCTTTTCCCAGTCCACGAAACGGAACCGGAATCTGCGGCACACCGTGATCGTCTTCAGAAAAGGCCATGCGCGTGGTCATCAGTCGAACTTCTCGTCCACGCACAAGTTCAACACCCACTTCCGGCAACACGCCCACACGTAGTTTTGGCCCCGATAGATCTTGCAGAATCGCCACCGTCCGGCCAGCCGCACGGGCCGCTTGATACACGCGCGCCATCAAGAGCGCATGATGCTCATGTGTTCCGTGCGAAAAGTTGAGACGTGCAACATCCATTCCCGCTCGCACCATCGACGTAAGCGTACGCACGTCTTCCGACGCAGGCCCAAGGGTCGCGACAATTTTCGTGCGTTTCCGAACGGTCGACATGTGGATGTGAGTTTCAAGGAAGAGCGAAAGGAGCGGTTTCCCGATGCATCGGGAAACCAGCTTCTTGCGCCTTCCAGCGCAAACCAACGACTACATCTTAATCTTTGCTGCGAATCCTCCGAGAATCGGAAGTTCTTTCTGCTCGCCCTTCAATGCTGCCATGATGCCCATGATGGCAAGAACGATCCAGACGATCCATGCAACGACGAAGAGTAACTGCCCGAGGAATGGAATGATGTTGACGACGATCGTAATGATTTCGGCGATAAACAACACAAGTCCTTGCTTCGCGTGATATTGCGCGAACGGGCTATCCTTCTTGGCCAGCAACGGGATCAGCACAAGAATACCAACGTAAGACAAAGCGGCCATTGCTTTGTTCTCTTCAACGTCGTTTCCGGCCGGTTTCGGCGCGGACGGCATGCTGCCTGATTGGCTCATGTTCTGCTGCTCCATGAAGACCACCCCCTTTCATTGATAGATATGGAAATCAGACATCCGGAGTATAGCGTGAAAGGGAAAAAGCCCTAAACATGGGGATAAAGACGCTTCTGTAGACATCCATGTAAAAAGCCCCGCCGTGAGGCGGGGCTTTTTCCGGATGGGAACCGGAAGGAATAGGACGAATCCGACGACCGGATTACATCATTCCGCCCATGCCCATCCCACCACCCATGCCAGATGGCATCGCAGGCGCTTCCTTCTCATTCGGGACGTCGGTCACAACGGCTTCCGTTGTGAGAAACATCGCCGCAATCGAGGCTGCGTTTTGGACAGCGGAGCGCGTCACCTTAGCTGGGTCGACAATTCCGGCTGCGACCAAGTCACAGTATTTGTCGGCAGCAGCATCGTAACCGTGGTTGCCAGAAAGCTTACGCACTTCTTCGACAACGACCATGCCTTCTTTACCCGCGTTCTCAGCAATCTGACGAAGTGGTTCAACAAGAGAGCGGCGCACAATCTCAGCGCCCGTCTTCTCGTCTTCGTCACCACCACGCAACTTCTCAATCGCTTCCGCGGCGCGGAGCAAGGCCACACCACCACCCACCACAATACCTTCTTCCATAGCCGCCTTGGTCGCATGCAACGCGTCCTCAATGCGGTGTTGCTTCTCTTTCTGTTCCGTTTCCGTCGCAGCACCAACTTTGATCACGGCCACACCGCCAGCTAGCTTGGCCAAACGTTCCTGCAACTTCTCGCGGTCGAAAGACGATTCCGTCTTATCGAGCATCGTTCGAATTTGATCCGCGCGTGCTTCGATGTCAGCCTTCTTGCCTTTTCCACCGATGATGACCGTGTTATCTTTGGTGGCAACCACGCGTTCTGCACGACCCAACAGATCCATACGCGCGTTCTCCAACTTGAGACCAACCTCTTCAGAGATCACCGTTCCACCCGTGAGTGTGGCAATGTCTTGCAACATCTCCTTGCGGCGGTCACCAAAGCCAGGAGCCTTGATGGCAAGCGCTGTGAACGTGCCACGGAGCTTGTTCACAATCAACGTTGCAAGCGCTTCGCCTTCAACATCTTCCGCAATCAGAACGATCTCTTTCTTACCGGATTGGAGAATCTGCTCAAGCAACGGAAGCAACTCTGTCTGAATCGAGGAAATCTTCTTGTCGGTGATCACAATATATGGATCCTTCAGCTCGGCCTCCATCTTGTCTGGGTTCGTGATCATGTACTGAGACACGTAGCCCTTGTCGAACTGCATACCCTTCACCACTTCCTTTGTCAGACCAAACGTCTGCGACTCCTCAACGGTCACAGGGGATTCTTTACCCACCTCCGCAATCGCCTCAGAAATCAGCTTGCCGACTTCTGTATCCTGCGAAGAAATGGTTGCCACCTGGGCGATTTCAGCAGACGTCTTCACAGGTTTGGAAGCTGCTTTCACCGCTGCAACCACGGCGTCTGTTGCACGTTCAATGCCACGACGCAGACCCATCGGGTTCGCACCGGCAGCAATGTTGCGCAAACCCTCCGTAATCATCGCTTGCGCCAAAATGGTTGCCGTTGTAGTTCCGTCACCAGCAACATCGTTCGTCTTGGAAGCCACTTCTTGCACCAAGGACGCACCAATGTTTTCGAGCTTGTCTTCCAGTTCGATTTCTTTCGCGATCGTCACACCATCGTTCGTGATGGTCGGGGAACCATACCCCTTGTCCAACACCACGTTACGACCTTTCGGTCCAAGCGTCACACGAACCGCATTCGCTAGTTTGTCGACACCGCGCTTGAGACCTTCACGAGCGTCGCGATCAAAGACAACTTGTTTTGCCATAAGAAAGTATTACGTGTGCGCGATTAAGAAAGCGTGGCGAGAATGTCGTCCGCACTAACGATTAAATAGTCTTTGCCTTCCATTTTTATCTCCGTTGGGGAATATTTGGCGAACAAGACGCGGTCACCTTTCTTCAATGTCATTTCCGCGCGCGTCCCATCTTCGAGCATTTTGCCCGGACCTGTCGCAACCACTTCGCCCTGCTCCGGCTTCTCTTTACTCGCCGTGTCAGGCAAAACGATTCCAGACTTTGTCACCGCTTCTGCGGTCACCGGCTTGAGAACGACTTTGTCACCAAGAGGATGAATCTTCATAACGCCTTATGTTAAAGACAGAGAAATGAATAAGCGTGTTAGCAGTCAGCATTGTAGAGTGCTAAGTATCGAAGCGTCAAGGGTTCAAGAATGGCGTGTAGAAAGAAAAAAAGACCTCTCCGCAGCCACTATGGCTCGCGCAAGAGATCAGGATCAACATCCAGCCGGTGCTGAGCACCAGAAAAACCAGGGACTGGAAAACCGCCCATATCCAATGCCATATCATACCGAAGCGCGAAAATCCGCGCGTCAGGATGTTGCGCGCTCACATGCACGCAGAAGTCAGGAGTGACGATCGCACAGAGCACGACGACGCCGAGCGGTGTCCCCGTTTCTTTGTAACGCGCGATCAGGTTAGCGATCCGGCGCCCGTGAGTTCCTGCCGGCTCAACAATCACCAGATACCGACTATCTACAGAAGTAAACGGAGGAACCTTGGTATACATCTCGCGCCACGGTTCCACACCACCATCTACAGTCACAAGCACACCTTGTTGCACAACATTCCCGAACCACTCGGCAAACGTCAGCGAGACCCAGTTGGTGGGCACAATCTTGCGACGACGAATACCAACCAAGAGAAGAGGGGTACGAGGGTCAGGTCCTTCATATGGCACGACCGATTCGATCCAGGTTTCACCACGCCGCTCAGGAAGACCAGACCGCGTCGTAGGAGGAAATACTTGCTGGATCGCATATTCCGCAACAGCGGTGAGAGCGCTACCGATTCCTCGCATGAGATTGTATGCGATCGGCACGCGCACGCATGCACAGCCAAACGTCGCGCGGTCCAACGGACCACCAGCGATCGTGAGATGCGCCGAAGTCTGTAGAACAGCGGACGCATCGAAATACACCTGTTCCGTCACAGTCGTTTGCATGATCCCTCCCAGAACCGAAGAAAAGAACAAAGCCAGGTATCGACTTTCATACTTCA
>CAYJMK010000042.1:0-6698 GCA_964371425.1 uncultured Candidatus Saccharibacteria bacterium | reverse complement strand
TTGCGTTTTTGAACGAGTCCAACCACATCTGCATTGCAGAGAAAGAGCCCGGCACTGATCAATTTTGAGCGACCTTTTCCAGACCCTGGCTTCTCTTCAAAACCCACCACGCGTGCGCCGCGCAAACTCGCAATCCCAAATGCACCTGGATCGGCGACAGACGTCAGCGCAACGGTCATGAGTCGTCCTGTTTCTTGATGCACCGCAAAGAAATCTGACACATCAATATCCGCGAGTGTGTCGCCATAAACAACAACGAACGGACCGTCTTTTTTCAGCCCAGGAATTTTTGTGAGGGGATATGCCGTGCCGATTTCGCCGTCTTGTTCGAAGTAGTCGATATGCACGCCAAACGTGGAGCCATCGCTAAAGTGTTTGCGGATTTTTTCGCCTAAGTGCCCAACCACAATGGTGATATGACGAATACCCGCTTTCCGAAGTCGTTCTACAATATGTTCCAGGATTGGTTTGCCTTGCACGGGCAGCAACGTCTTCGGCATTTCGTACGTGAACGGGCGCATCTTCACACCTTTTCCACCCGCCAACACCACTGCACGATTGACGATTGGCCGGAGCGCTTGTGCAAGGAGAACTTCAATGGCATGAGACCTGTTGCGGATCTTTTCACCATCAATAACCGCATCGACCTGTGTGAGAAGATCGCCGCGGAGGGTGATGGTGAGGCGTTCGCGATCCATATCGGGTAAGTGTAACGGCGAGTCTTTCCTGTTGGCAAGCGGTTTTCCCTTCTCACACGTCAGAGGAGGTGACATCCCTTGGTTCGCTTCGCCTTGGCCTGGTAATCTTCTTCTGTCTCCTTCCTCGCTCGCGGTCGGTTCGATCGTTTTGCGAAGATCATTCACTCACGCGCTATGGACTCTCTCGATATGTTGGAATCGCCGTTGGCCCTCGACCCACAGAACATGTTGGCGTCTTTGGGGATGCTGCCAGACCAGATTGAACATGCGTGGAAAGGCGTTTCTACGCTGGCGTTGCCGGATGCGTACCGTGGCCTGCCGAAGATTGCTGTGTTTGGGATGGGAGGTTCGGCATTGGGAGCGGATGTGATCCAGCATCTCTATTCCGATTCGTTGTCTGCTTCTGTGACGATTGTGAACGACTATCGAGCTCCCGGTTTAGTGGGACCGGATACCCTGGCTATTCTTTCAAGCTACTCCGGGACAACCGAAGAGGTTTTGGCGGCGTCTGAGCGTGTCCTTGCAAGTGGTGCGAAGGTGATTGGAATGTCCGTTGGGAAAGAACTGGCCGCACTAGCAGAGCAACACAGCTTTCCTTTCTACCGTTTTGACCCCACATTCAACCCGTGTGGTCAGCCACGGATTGCCGTGGGCTATTCGGTGATTGGGCAGATGGCGTTCTTGTCACGCTTAGGCTATTTGCCATTGGAGGAACCAGAGGTTTTAGAGGTGGTTGCGTTCTTGCGGACGCTTGTGGCGGAACAGTATGGTCCTTCTGTTGCTGAGGCTTCTAATGCGGCCAAACGTGTTGCTCGGTTGCTGGTAGAAAAGATGCCCGCGTTGGTTGCATCAGAACATCTTGTTGGCACGATGCATGTTGGACGTAATCAGCTTCATGAGAATGCGAAGCACTTTGCCGTCATGCTTCCGTTACCGGAAATGAACCACCACGCCATGGAAGGACTGGAATTCCCTGGATTTGCCCATGAGACCTTGTTTTTGCTGTTTCGCTCGGCGTTGTATGGTGCCCGGAATCAGAAACGGTATGACGTGTTGGCGACGATTCTAAAGAAACAGGGGATTGTTCACGAGGATGTTGCTGTGCCTGGTTCCACGCGCTTGCAGCAGGCGTTCGCGATGATGCTGTTCTCTGGATACACCAGCTTTTATGTGGCGATGCTACATGGCATTGATCCTTCTCCGATTCCGTGGGTGGATTTGTTTAAGAAGGAATTGGCGCAATAGGCATTCGTCCACAGATTGTCCACCTTTTGTCCCCTTGCTTTAGGGTTTGAGCTGTCATACCCGTTGTTTTAGAGCGCCCGGAAGCAGCGGAGCCGTTTAATGATTCATTTTGTTGCTTATGTCGCGTCACATGCGTGTGTTTTGTGTTGTGTTGGTTTCGAGTTTGTTCGCGCTTGCGCCTGCCGTCCCTACATTCGCTCTCACAGACACGATCCTTGTGCCTTCTGTCCCCTCTACACCATTTTCTCAGACTCCTTTGCCACTTCCCGCACCCATGGAACAAGCCATTGTTCTCGGGGGTGTCGTCACACCGACTTCGACTGTGGTTTTTGTACGCATGGCGCAGGCGGGGAATCTTTCAGACGTGTTTTTGTTCTCGTCCGTGGGGACCTTTGTTGTTCCTTCCACGGGCGCAGTGACGTCTGGATCTCTGCTTGCGTTCGCGACACCAAGTGACACCCTTCCTTTTTTGATAGATCCCACCATTGCTCTCTACATCGGCATACCTGTTGCAACTGAAACACATTTTCCTGGAGAGAACACGGTTGGGATTTCTTGGGGGCCTTCACTGAACCCGTTTTCTGCCGCACCGACTCCTCCTTCCTCTCTTGCGCCTTCCGTCCCCCTTTCTCCACCAACGCTTCCGCCTGTTCCTGTTCCTGTTGTTCCTGCTCCGGATACACAACGTTTTTCCTCCCTCCGTGGTCTTCGATTTGCTTCGTTGCTGCCTGACCCTATTGGAAGCGATACGGAGGGTGAGCGCATCATGCTGGAGAATGCTGGTACAACAGAGATTGATCTCTCTGGAGTATCTCTTGCCGATGCACAAACCACCTATCGTTTTCCTGCCGGTTCTCTTCTCCTGGCTGGCGTGACCATCGATCTGCCTCGTTCCCAAACAAAGATCACATTGAATAACACCGGCAAAGAAACAGTCACCCTGACAGGGCCGGATGGGTTCGTTTTGGATCGTGTGACGTATGCGGACGCCCGGGCGGGCAAGCGCTTTGAGCGCACACCAGACGGCTGGTTTTGGGAAGGCGAACATCTTGTGACCACCCCTCCCACACAACCTTCGGCACCGACACCTGTCGCCGCCGAGAACCTCCCTCCAGAAGCTGTCATCTCTTGTCCTACGTCTGTCACGGTTGGTTCAATCATCTCTTGTACAGCAGATGCAAGCACCGATCCAGAAGGCGCCTTACTGACATATGCATGGACCGTTGATGGAGCTTCTTCTGGAACGGGGAAACGGCTTTCTGTTCTCGCGCGATCGGAAGGAGATAGGTATATTGACCTGACAGTGCGAGATCCGTTCGGAACGTCCGACACAGCATCGTGGTCTATCACCGTTGCTCCGAACGCTCCTCCTGCAACCACAAAACCGAGTACGCCCGTCCAGATTCCTGCAACTCCTTCAGTACCGTCTCCATCTGAACGTCTGGCTCTTGCCCGTGACGTCCAGCTCTCGGAAGTTTTCCCCGCCCCCGTAGAAGATGCGACAGACGAATGGATCGAGCTTCATAACACTGGAACGCGTTCCTATGTCCTGAGTGGATATCAGCTTGACGATCTTGCGAATGGCGGCAGCAAACCGTTTGTTTTTCCTCCTGACATGACGATCGCTCCTGATGCTTACCTGGTTTTGCATCGTTCTCAAACAAAACTCCAGTTGAATAACGACACAGACGTTGTCCGATTCCTTGATCCGGATGGAACGGAGCTTGATACGTTTACATACACATCCACGCAGTCGGGCAAAAGCTATGCGCGGATGGACGAGGCTTGGCAACTCGCAGATCCAACACCTGGCGCGGCCCCTGTTATCCCTTCTGCAGAAATAGGAGCAGATAAACCACTTGAACAAGCCCCTCTTCTGACTCCCATCCCAGCGCCACCTTCCTCTCAACCAACACCTGCGAGTGCTGTCGCTCCGGTGATCACCGCTCCTCCTACCTCTCCATCTGTTCCTGGTGCGTTGTCGATAGCACAAGTGAAAGCAACAGCGGCTGGTACAACCATCACTGTCCAAGGCATCGCGACAACTATTCCTGGGCGCTTATTAACGGATGGCTTCCTTCTTCAAGACCCCACAGGCGCCATCCAAGTTCTCGGCGCTTCTCTTGAGGGACTTCCATCTATAGAACTCGGAAGTCGTGTTCACGTCACAGGCTTGTTCCGCATCTACCAATCTGGGCCCGCGATTCGTTTTGCATCTGCTTCTGCTGTTCGTGTTTTGGGTAACGATACACCCCTTTCTCCTTTAGAAATTCCTCTCTCCACCATCACAGATCAACACGCTGGCATACTCGTTCGTGTCGCTGGAACGGTTACAGATCGTGCGGCAAACGCGGCGACCATCGAAGCTGGAGGTGTTTCCTTGCGTGTTCTTGTTCGACCTCGGACAGGGATTCGTCTGCCACTCTGGAAAACAGGGGATTCTGTCAAAATTGTGGGTATTCTTCTCCCTTCTTCTGATGGATGGCGACTCTATCCACGCCAACTTGACGACCTCAACACTGCATCAGCTTCAGCATCAGAAACAAAGACTTCTTCCCCATCTGATCCCTCTACTCCTGAAGACGTCTTGCTCCGTACACCGAAAGGCTCCCTCAAAGCTGCGGCTGCACCTCTCGCGATCTCTGCTCAACGATCCACGTGGAAACCACTCGACATCGCTGCCATTGCGGTTGTTGGTCTTGGACTGTTTGCCACGGGTTTCTGGTTTGTTTGGAAGTCGCATGGAGCACGCATTCGCTCTTGGTGGCGACAACGATTTGCGCGCATAGCTTCAACACGCACCCTTAAATAATGCGCCGGAGTTTTCGTTTCGGTTGTGGGAGAGGTCCCGCGTTCGTTTGTGGAGAAGGGACCGCTGTTTCTTCTAACGCAGCTCCCTCTGCCTGCTTTGTTACCGGTTTGTGCTCATTGCTCTGCTCCTGCATGATCTGCGTTTCGGGCATCGTTACGGATGGAATAGGTGCTTGTCGCCGTGGAACCACGCGGGTCCGTGTTTGTCGAATTTCGTTCATGGAAGGAAAGAGCGTTTCACGCAAGCGTCGGTCTTCACGCGTCCGACGCGCAATTAGATCACCCGAAAGATCGTTTCGCATCCCCTTAAACAAGAAGATATTGAATAACAACACAGAGCCCATGGCAAGGTAAGGGATCGCTCCTGGTCGGAACACGGAAATAGCCGTGCGTTGTAATGTGGCTTGCGCCGCCCCAAGAGACGTAGAGAGTGTTCCACTCACCGTTTCTTGCCAGCCCTGTGCTTGTGGCGTCCATACACGTTTTTCACTCTTTCCACTCTCATTGCCACTCCCATCGAAGGCCGCTATTTGGAAAGAAATGTCTGTTCTGTTTTCGAGACCAGGCACGACTAGATCTGTTGTCTGTGCACCTGTCTCCACAACGACTGGTTGGTTGTCTCCTTCTTGTACATACAGGCGGTAGCCTCGAAGATCTTCTTCGCTATTTGGTGTCCAAGACAACGTGACTTTCGTGTCTCCCGCGATCCCACGCAGACCCTTTGGTATCTGAGGAGGGAGTGTGTCCTTGGTCGAGAAAATGAGTGCGTTTGATACATCAGAGACATTTCCTGCAGCATCTGCGGAACGCATCGCAACGGTGTAACGCGATCCCGGTGTGAGCCCACGAAGGAGAATGCGTTGTTCTTCACCTGCCGCTCCTGGTGTCGGAACAGATGGGACTTGCACGGCGGACCAGAAGGTCCGATCTGAAATCGCTTCCTTTGCAACACGAAGGTCGTAGGTGACAGGTGTTCCTTCTGGAACCGTCCAGCCTAATTCAATGAATGTTGATGCTTCCCTTTCGATCCGCACGTCGGTCACGGCCGATGGTGGTACGACGTCGGATGGTGTTACCAAAGCAACGGGCTGATCTGTCACTGCTGGCCAAGGAACGGTGTCTGTTCTCGATGTATCTACGCGTTCTAAGAACACCTCCAACTGTGTCCCATTCTCCAATCCTTCTACGTACGCTTCTGTTTTGCCAGCCTCAATCAGTACCACCGTTGCCGTCATCTGTCCGGCTTCGCGATAAGCGAGTCGCCACGTCGCGACTGTATTCGTTTCTGTCGCTCCCGCCGCCTTTGTGGCATCTTGCCACGTCATCTGGAATCGCCCATCACCAGAGAGCACTCGCATCTGTTTCGGTCCTTGCTCGCCCCGCATGGCTGCTCGCAGTTTGTCGAACACAGCTGGGTCTTCTAACCCAAGACGCCAAAAACTGACTTGAGAGGCCCCCAGACTCACCAGCTTCTCGAGTTTGGCCGCTATACTCCGTGCGTCTTCGTAATACACGACATTTTCGTTGCCATCCGCATCCTGATACCGCAACCAAGAAGTCTGAGCATCTACATCCCATCGTATCTCCGTTTCTTCTTCTGCGAGGATTTTTTGCACACCATCCCATCCAATCCCTGTTGAACGACAATCACTCCCGGCTTTGCCGCCCCCTAAACACCAGTGATACCCATACAACGGCAGACCAACAACCAGTTTCTCCGTAGGAATGCGTGTCAATGCGTACGCTACACGATTCGCTACCCAGGGTAATGGCGCAACAGGACCTGGTAGCGTTGATGGCCGTGCTGCGTCGTATGCCATGATGCGAATTTCATCTGCTGCCGCTGCGATCGATGTATAATCGATTCCTGCCGCGCCTCCTGTTATATCTGTATCGGACGTTTTTGTTTGTAAGGTCACCGAAAGACGTATCCCTTTTGCATGC
>CAYJMK010000041.1:0-6883 GCA_964371425.1 uncultured Candidatus Saccharibacteria bacterium | reverse complement strand
GTCCGGCGGCCAAGGAAACCGGCTCAAGCCAGTGACACTCTTCAGACAGAAAACGCTTCTCCCGGCAATGAATGGAAGGCGAATCATTGATTACGCTGTTGAATGCGGCGAAGTGCAGGAGATTCCTGGTGTGGAGGCGAAAACTGTTGTACTTGCTCGATACAAGTACCAACAAGTGGAACGCTATATACAGAAGAGACATCCAAGCGTCTCGGTTCTTGTGGAGTCAAAGCCTCTTGATACCGGAGGAGCAATTCTGCAACACTGGCAAGCGATCTGCGAATACGCGCCCGACCTCGTGGTTATTCTTAACGGGGATCACCTTGTTCGCTTACCGCTTCAGGACGTGATCCGATATTACAATGAGAGCGGTGTCCCTGCGCTTCTAATGATTGGCATTCAAAGCGATGCGGCACACCATGATTACATCAATGTACGATTCATTTCTGAGAAACTATTCCATAGCTTCCACCATCGAAAATCAAGGGTGGCATATACGGGAATCTCTCTGCTGAGGTTTGACGCCTTGAAAGAACGCATGGATGCATTGCCGATGGGATCGTATAATCTAACGAGAGACATCGTCGAGTGGATCTATCGGAGACATGGAGGCAGCTATTTCCTCTTGGAAAATGAGTGGAACGATCTCGGCACGTGGATGAGGTACCTGGGATTTCTTCTTCAGACAGCGAAGAGAAGTGTCTAACCCGGATCCAGCCATGTGCCCGATTTTTTTGAGGATCAATATGAAGATCTGTCTCATAAATCATAGTTTTCCGCCCCAGATCGGTGGCGGAGAAACGCACATGTACCTTCTCGTAAAGGGACTGTCCGCAAGAGGTCATGAGGTCACAGTGATAACCGGTGGCGATGCACTCCAGGAAAACGAGAGTCATGGATTTTCAGTGGTAAGGATTCCCGAGTTGGGAGGCTTTGAGAAAGGAAAATCTTCATTTCGACACGTCCTTGATGAATTAGCGAAGGCTTTTTCTCAAGAAACCTTTGATGTTGTGCATGTACACAACTTCATGCCAGGACTCGCTTACGCATCGATTGTTTCCCTTGTTAAGACCAAGAAAACCGTCTTTACGTTTCACAGCACGCCGATCCTAGCGGAAGGGAAGATCATTGGACATTTCGCTGATTACAATGTCGAAAAGGCTTTTGCATCATTCATCGTGAAGTTGCCGTTCTATGATGCACTTGTGTGCCCGAGCCAATACTATTACGACTGGGCGTTAGAGTTAGGTGCTAACAAGAACACGACAGAGCTCGTCTACCATGGGGTGGATGAACAGAGTTTTACAGCGAAGAGATATCCTGGATGGAGAAAGCAATACGGTTATTCTAACGATGATTTCATTGTTGTCTGTCCTGCAAGGATGATTCATCGGAAAGGCATCTTAGACCTCGTGAAGGCAATGCGGTTTTTGGAGAACAAAAGGATAAAGCTATTCATTCCGACGTCTGTACAAAATGGCTCTTCTGAATATCTAGTCCTAGTCGAGAAGTTTATCCAAGAAAATAATCTCACCGAAAGAGTGAAGGTAGCTGTAGATCAAGAAAATCTACAGACGATGCCCGAGGTGCTCGCGAATTGCGATGTCTGTGTTCTCCCTTCGCATGTAGAAGGCCTGGGGATTGTCTTACTTGAGGGAATGGCCGCCGGCATTCCCGTGATCGGAAGTGATACCTTCGGAATACGAGAAGTGATACAGGATGGGGTTAATGGCTTGTTGTCAAGACCGGAAAATCCAGAAAGATTGGCTGAGAGGATACTGCACATTAGGGAAGACAAGAAACTGTCAGCTATATTAATAAACGGCGGCAAGGTTTCTATTCGGTCCAAGTTTTCGCTCGCCAACCAGCTGGATTCCTTAGAACGCATTTATCAATAGTCAATGCCCGAACGTGTGGATGACAAGAATTCATTCTGGAAGTCGTTGGTTTCCCGACATGTCTTGGATACAAGATGGCTCAAAATAAGGAAGGAAACCGTGAAGCTGCCTACGGGGGTCATTTTGGATGATTTTTACATCGTGGAAGGAGGAGAACTCGTAGCCATTTTGGCCATTGATAACAATAATGTCTTACTCGTGCAGCAATATAGGCATGCTGTGAGGGACGTGACTCTTGATTTGCCCGGTGGTGGTATTGAGGAAGGCGAATACCCGACTGAGGCGGCTAGGAGGGAGCTAGCAGAAGAGACTGGAATGATTGCAGGACACCTCGAAAAATTACTGTCTTATTATCCCGATTCAGGAAGAACAGCGTGCACAAAACATATTTTTCTGGCGACTGATTTAACGAAGGATACAGAAAATTTCTATCACCAAGACAGTGGAGAAGATATTCACGTGGTGAGCGTTTCTCTGCCGGATGTGTTGGAAAAGATGAAAAGCGGCGAACTGAAGGAGGCTACACTGCGTATTGGTCTTTCCGTATATCTTGCGCGGGGGCTATAGAAGAGCGGAAGAGGCACATATTTTGAGAAGTCGTATCCGTTGCCCTCCATTCGCGAGCTAGTCTGATTTCCTGTAGCCGAGTCGGCCAGGACCTATACTGACGCGTGAAGGAGCCTGACAACTTCCTTCGCAGCTTCTAGGAGCTCGCCCATCATGCTGGTAGTTCGAATACCGTCTCGGTCTGGTGCACCACGTAGTACAATTTCGAGTGTCTACAGGTTAAAGCTTTTCTTCTTAAACTTTTCTCTCTCTGAACAACAAGCCCTTATCTCCACACAACATCAAACGCTCACGGAACATGCGTCGTGTCCTTTAGGTGCTTGTCGTTCTTGTGGTCGCAGCGATTGCAGCGCGTGTCTTTCTTTTTAGATCTCCCGCGTCTCCTGTGCAGAGTCATCGTTCCTTCCAGCTTGATGTCCTTTCGGGCGCATCGTCTGTGCCTGGTCAGGCTTCGTCTTTTTCATTCCGTATCAAAAACGAAAAAGGCGATGTTGTTCGGGATTTTGCTGTGACCCAGGGAGCGGTGATGCGTCTGTTTGTGATTCGTAAAGATTTGGCCGACTTCCAACGTTTGTCTCCTTCGTTCGACGCAGCTGATGGGACGTTTACCGTCAAAAATCTTCTCTTGCCTTCCGATGGGCCTTATCGGCTTTTTGTTGATTTTGCTCCACAAGAGGCTCAAAAAGATCCGTCCGGGAATCCTCTCGGCGTCACATTGAATACAGATATCACTGTTGGCGATTCAACTCGTTACAAGCCGCAATCGATTGTTCCGGACGAAGAGTTTGAGACCGTTGTGGAAGGGATTCCTGTCGCGTTTGTGAGTGATCCTGATGTTCCTGTGGTTGGTGAGGCTGTGACGCTTGTCTACGCTCTGATCGATCCTATGACGGGGCAACCTATCACGCAGCTCCCGTCGTCTTCGGATCCGCTCGGTCAGGTGGTTGTCCTTAAGGAAGGCTCGCTCGATTTTCTTCACGCGAGTGTGGAGGCGGTCGGACCAGAGGGCCAACATGGAGCTCACCAAGCGAGTGCGATTTTCCGCATCGTTTTTCCTTCAGAAGGTGTGTACCGCGTCTTCGGACAGTTTGATGTTCGTGGGAAATCTCTCACGACGATCAACACAATCACTGTAGGGAAGTAGGGGACGTTGTGTTGTCAGACGATGCTTCTCTTGAACCTGCACCTGATCGTTGGTTTTGGGCGTTGATGACGACCGCGACGGCCGTTCTGTTACGCGTTAGAGCGCAGGTTGGATGCGTACGAGTCCGTGCATATCTGAATGGCCTTTTCCGCAGAAGACATCACAAGCGACTGTGTACGTTCCTGGGAGATCCGGGACGCGGAAGGTTCGTTCAACGGGTTTACCGGGCTCCACATAGACGTTCCATTCCTCAAAACCTTCGTCGCCCATGGAAAAACTATGTGCCACATCTCGGGATGAGAAGCGAATACGGACGGTTTCGCCTGCGGTGATAACCAGGGGATCTGGTGCGTATCCGTATTGGAAGAGCTCTACGTTGATAGAACGGATGCTTGGCTCTTGCTGTTGCGTGTTTTCTCCTTTTTCGACGGATGCTGGTTGCTCGCTTGTCTTTTCAGTACCTGGTGGTGTGTTTTTTTCTCTGTTCAGCACAGGCCAGCCCATTTTTGCGATCCACAAAAAAAGACCTGCTGCTATCACAAGAGCGATAATAACTCCTCCTCGGAGCGTGATGCGATGCATATGCAGCCGAGTTTTTCACAGAAGATTGTTCGTAGCAATGGGATTCATGACTCTGTTTCTGGAGTTTCGTTGTGTCTTTGCAGGTGTTCGGTGTCGTTGGGGTGGCCGCAGATGGGTGTTCTCAGAATGGTATAGATTACATATGCTTTACGATAGCTTGTTCTTCTGCCGGGATCTACGAACCGTCTTTCACACGCTATGACTCCAAAAGAACTTCGACAGACGCTTATTGATCTTCGGCATCCGGAAGGGACATCGATACGTTTGGATGGAACGATTCGACCTGACGGCGATTTGGTTCTTGAAGGTTTCGATGTGGGTGATCTCCCTAAGCGCGTTTTTGGCGATGCGGAATACGCATACGCGCTGAAGATTCCTGCCAGAGAAAAAGACGCGCTCTTGTTGTTGATTCTGGCTGAGTTATTCCAAGAAAACGGCAAGCGTTTCTTAAACGATGCAGATTTTCGAGCGTGGCTGGAAGATCAAGGGATTGCTTCGGAACTTTTGAATCGTTCTTAGGCTGTGAGTTCGGCGATGTCTTTCAAAATCTGTGCAGCGTGTGTATCCGGTTTTACGGCTGGGTAGATTTTGCGGATTACGCTTTTAGGGTCGATCAAGAACGAGGTGCGTTTTGGGAACATAACGCCATCTGTTTCGTAGTTTTTCAGGAGCGTTGTTCCTTTTCCAGCTAAGAGCGGGAATGGCAACGTGTATTTTTCTGCAAAGCGTTTGTGGCTTTCGGCTGAGTCGTTGCTGGCGCCAAGAATCGTCAGGTGTTTTGAAAGTTCACTGTAGCCGTCGCGGAAAGCGCAGGCTTCGCGTGTACACCCTGGGGTGTCGTCTTTTGGATAGAAGTAAAGGAGGAGCCAGCCGCCGGCGAATTCGTTTAGGGTTCTGGTTTTTCCGGTTTGGTCTGGACCGGAGAATGCGGGGGCCTTGTCGCCTTCTTTGAGCATAGGTACTGGATTGTTATAGATGAGCGAAGGAGTGAACGAGTCTGTTTGTTTATTTCAAGAGATCGTCTCCAAAAGATGGATTCAGAAGGAGTCCACCCACAACGAATATATAAAACGTTGTCCAGATTCCATTAAGGATGAGAGGAATCAGAATAGGCGTACGAATCTGCCAGTAATTTATCGGGGTTGGATTTTGGGAAAGAACAGCGATGAGTGCACAAATAAATCCCACTGCGGTGCTCAGAAAGCTGATCATGTTTAGAGTGATGCCGGCTGTGCCCCAGAAGACGTGTGCTGGGTCCGGGTAGAATTGTTCAAAAATCCATGTGATGGCCATTACGAAGAGGACGCCGATCACAAACAAGCTGTACGAGATGATTGTAAGAGCAGAAGAACGGCGTGCATTTTGGAGGAATGTCATACCAAGGTCTTTAATGATCTCTTTTGTTCTATTCTGTGCTTTCTTATCCTATCGCGTTTTGTGGTCTTTCGTCTCGGTTTGTTTGCTATTCTGGACGCCGATTCTGCGCTCGGCTAGGCTTTGTGCGCCTGGAGAGGTGCCAGAGTGGTCGAATGGGCCTGACTCGAAATCAGGTGTGCCTGCAAAGGTACCGGGGGTTCGAATCCCTCCCTCTCCGCCATGATGCTCTGCCAATCATTATTGCAGAATGATTGCCAGAGCCTCTTTGCTGGGGGGGGTTCGAAGGGTATTTCAAAAACATGCCGAGTGGCATGTCTTTGAAAACCCGGGCTGCGAAGGAGGAGCGAGCCTGTGCCGTAGGCACGCGCGAGTGACGGGTGAGCAGGAATCCCTCCCTCTCCGCCAAAATGAATGAGGGCGATGTTTCCGCAAAAGTATCAGCATTCAAAGCATTGGAAGACGGAATTTACGTTTGCGGTACTTGCCTTAAAGTACGAGGAAAGGAAGAAAGTAAGACCTATCTTGTTTCCACGGTGTCTGATGTGCTCAAAATGGTCGAGAGTTTGGATAAAGTTGTAGTTTTTGGATAATCTGAGGGTTATGAAACACAAACCATTACTCATCGGTATACTCGCGATAGCGATAGCGGTAGCAATTGTCGGAGGTGTTTTTGTGTTAAAAAATAATACTGTCTCCGACCGGGCATTTTCAGCCAGCATGAGGGGGTTGCCATCCGCAGAGAAGACAGGGGTCATAGAACTTAAGGATGGAGATACGTTTAATCTCACCGCGAGCTTTGTTAAGAAAAAAATCGGCAACGCGGAAGTAAGAATGCTTGCCTATAATGGTTCTATTCCCGGACCGACCTTGAGGATCCCTCAAGGAGCCACAGTGACTGTCAATTTCAAAAACGATACCGATTTGGCAAACGCTATTCATTCGCACGGTATACGCGCGGAAAACGCGTTTGACGGTGTGCCCGATGTGACGCAAAAGGCGGTTTCCCCCGGCGAGTCGTTTACCTATACGCTCACATTTCCCGATGCTGGTGTGTATTGGTATCACCCACATATGCGTGATGACTACGCGCTGGAGCTTGGACTCTATGGGAACTTCGTGGTCACGCCGGAAAGCGCAACATATTGGAACAAGGTTGATCGCGAAGTCGCCGTCTTTCTCGATGATATTTTGATCGAGAATGGTAAAGTCGCGCCATTCTACAAAGATCGTTCGGATCGCACGCTCATGGGACGCTTCGGGAATACCATGCTCGTAAATGGCGAGACCGATTACACGCTAAGGGTTATGAAAGGAG
>CAYJMK010000040.1:0-7295 GCA_964371425.1 uncultured Candidatus Saccharibacteria bacterium | reverse complement strand
AGGGAGGTTGAAGGCATAGAGAAGTAAACGATATGTATTGATTGTACCAAAAACCCACCAGGGTGGTGGGCCGTGCAGGAGTTGAACCTGCGACCGTCTCCTTAAAAGGGAGCTGCTCTACCAGCTGAGCTAACGGCCCGCGCGGATTAGATTCGCCTACCTTCGGCCGACCGTCAATCATCCCGCAGGAAAAAGAGTCCCACAAGAGGAAGAATGAGCCAAGATGTGCGTCCAACGTCGGACAGAAAAAGGGTTCGGATGGGTTCTGCAAGCGTCTTCTGTGTGTCCACTGGGAGCAGGAATAAAACCTCTGAGATGAGGAGGCCGACTTGGAGCATACTCGCTGTCATGAATCCAAGCGCCCATCCCCTACCGCGAGCATTTCTAAAGACACCTGTTCGAGACAGCAGCAAAAACGCGACAATCATCACCACCAAAAACACCGCTAACCGCATCATGTTCGCGGAAGGAAACCCGAGTTGCTTCGCTAGTTTTGCCGCTTCTTTTCCGGCTAGGTACGGCACGCTTTCTGTGATGCCAATCCCAATGTAAAGCGAAACCAGAATCGCCATCATGCGCTCACGGCCTAGAACGAATCCGTACAACACCACCGCTCCAATAAAAAACAGGAGAATGAAAATGTTCCACCCGGGTGCGGACAAATCAAAGGGAACCTTTTCGAGCGCAGCGGCAGGGAGAGCAATTAGCATAGGGATGCTCTGAGGATACCACGCACACTTATTTTTTGATTTGAAGACAGCGGAAGAACAAACGACCCCTCCAGGGACGCTCGCCGCTCCTGCGGCGGCTCACTCAAACCTCGGCGCCGCGCCGTCTGCTGCGCAGCCGGTCCTAGCCGCGACACCTCGGATTGCCCCAGAGGGGTCGTTTGTTCTTCCGTCTGTTTTCATCTAGGAAAACAATCCGCGGAATTTTCCTTCTTTGGGTGGATGAGAAGCTTGGCCGTTTTCTTCTTGCAGTGCCTGGAAGAGTTCCCGTTCTTTGCGTGTGAGTTTCTTAGGCGTGAAGACCTGTGCTTCTACCAAGAGATCGCCGCGTTCTTGCGATCCGATCACGGGGAATCCGTGTCCTGGCAGACGGATCACATCTCCTGACTGCGTCCCTTCCGGCACAGAGAGTACGCGTTCGCCATCAAAGAGGTTCAGTGTTCGTTCTTTCCCCAGCGCAGCTTGGACGAAAGAAATTGGTAATTCCATGCGCAGATTCGACCCTTCGCGCCTGAAGATGGGATGCGGCAGCACGCCCACCTCTACCAAGAGACGGCCCGCGGATGTTCCGCGTCGGCCTGCATCGCCCCCCTCTTGAATTTCTAAGAGTTGGCCATCTTGCACACCGGCAGGAATACCAATATTCGCGCGGACACGGCGTTTCATGCGTCCTTCGCCATGACAGTCGAGACATTTGTGTTCCGGCATTTTGCCATCGCCTTCACAGGCAGGACACACAGCCGCCTGTGCAAACGTTCCAAACAGCATGCGTCGCTGCACCCGTACTTGTCCTCGCCCTTGGCACGTGTCACATGTTTTTATGGTTGCACCTGCCCGAGTGCCGCTTCCAGAACAGGTTTCACACGCCGCTAATTTTTCTAATTCAATCGTGCGTTCAATCCCGTGAAAACTATCTTCAAAGGAAAGATCTAAGTGAATCGAAAGATCATCCCCTCGCCGTGCTCGTGCTTGTTGCTGTCCGGCTGTTCCACCGAACATCGACTCGAATAAGTCAGACATGTCGAAACCACCAGGCATCCTGCTCGCATCGAAGCCCCCAAAGCCGCTGAATCCGCCTGGTCCTGCACCTGGCGCTCCTTGCGCGCTGGCTGCACCGAATTGATCGTACCGTTGACGCTTTTCGGGATCAGAGAGCGTTTGGTAGGCCTCGTTTAGCTCTTTGAAGCGCACTTCATCACCCCCAGCTTTATCTGGATGGAGTTGGTGCGCCTTCTTTCGGAAGGCTTTCTTGATGTCGTCCTGATTTGCATCGCGTGCGACGCCAAGAAGGTCGTAGTACTCGTTCGCCATGCGTCTAGGTCAGTAACGTGACTCGTTCAACAGGCTCTTTGACAAGCACGACGTCAAACAGTTTTGTTCGTTCGAGGACGCGTAGAAGGAGTGCCGTAAAGAGATAGGCGATCCAGATCGCTGGCCAGGCCAACGCGATCATCCCAAGGAAATACAGCAGAGCAACGATCCATGGTAGAAACGGAATCAAAGGACCTGCTAACCGATTCAGTTCGCTGTTGATGATTTTTGTCAGTCCGCTCAACACACTTTCAGATGGGGATAACGTCACACCGAACTGTCTCGATAACCCATCGGTGATGTTGCCCGTATTGTTTGTCTTCGCGAATTCGCGTGTAATTTTATCTTGCAACTCCGGCTGCTTGAGCGCCTGGCGCAATCCTTCTGCGGTATCAGCGTTTGCCGCACCGGCTTGTTCTGCTGTTTTTTGAAGGTCACTCAGTTCTGGAGGCAGTTTTCCACGGAGACTGGCGAGTTCGCGGTCAATTTCTGCCACCACTGCTTTTGCATACAGATCACCAAAGTTGCCCTTCAAATTAAAGCCTGGCACAACTGTTTTTAGCGTCCCTTCAAGTGGTTTCAGCACTTGCAAAATGAGATTCGGAGGGAGCGCGAGTTTGCCATTTTCCACGATAGGTAACGAGAGACCAAAGACCCGAATGGCTGTCAGTAATAAAAGAGCGACCGCAATGCTTGGTAAGGCGAGACGCAATGTTCGCCAGGGCTGAATACGAATGAGAACATCCATATGTCCGCGGATGCGGAAAAACCCAACAACCCAAGTCGCGAGAAGAATACTTCCAGCAATCACCATCCCAATAGAGAATCCCAGTAAGAGTTCAAGTGTGATCGTCACTAGCATTCCCGATACAAGAAAAATCCACCATTTTTTTGTGATCATTGCTGAGAGTCCGTAGGCAGTAAGGAGCAGACTTAAAAAAACAAATGGGAAGAAGTATTGCCCATAGTTTGTGATCGCTTCCACTCCATCTTTCCCAGCAGACCTCCATGCGAAACCTGTTGCAACTGCTAAGAGCACGACAGGAAGTTGAAACAGGAGTTCTTTCTTGAGTATGCGTTTTTTTTCTTCTGGTGTTCGAGGCTCTAGCCGAATGACCGGAGGCGTCTGCTTAGGCATCGATTGTGCAGCAGTCGTTTTCGTTTGGTCCGTCTTTGTGGGCACGGAGGACACAGACGTTGCATTGGTCGCAGTTGTCGGCATAAAGGGTTGTTCTTTTTGATGTGAATGAATAGCCCTAGCCTACGGCAGCTGCGCGTCTAGGTACAGATTCGTGCTGTGCTTACGCCTTGGTGTTTCCGGATGGGTCTTCTTTTTTCTGCTCACCTTCGTCTTTCTTGTCTTTCTTGGCGTCTTTCTTCACTTCTTTATAGGTCGCACCCCCTGTTTTCTCTGCACCTGCCGCCGCTTTCTGCGCAGCGTCCGCTTGGGCATAGAGTTTCTCGCCAATTTTCTGCATCGCTTGAGAAAGTGCTTCCGAGGCAGTCTTGATGACTGCAAAGTCTTCGCTATCTTTCACTTTTCGTACTTCAGCGACTTTTGCTTCGACATCCGCCTTTAATTCTTTCTCGACTTTATCGCCGGCATCTTTCAACGCCTTTTCTGCGGCGTAGGCCAAGCTGTCGGCCGTGTTGCGCGCCTCTACCAGTTCCTTACGCTTCTTGTCTTCATCGGCGTGCTTCTCCGCATCTTGGCGCATGCGTTCAATTTCGGTGTCGGAAAGACCGGTGGAACCTGTGATGGTGATTTTCTGCTCCTTGTTTGTGGCCTTATCTTTGGCTTTCACATTCAAAATGCCGTTCGCGTCGATGTCGAATGTGACTTCGATTTGTGGGAGGCCGCGCGGTGCTGGGGGAATCCCGTCCAAGATAAAGCGTCCAAGAGAACGATTGTCAGCGGCAAATTCACGCTCGCCTTGGAGGACATGAATTTCAACGGATGGCTGACTGTCGGATGCTGTAGAGAAGACCTGCGTCTTCGCTGTCGGGATCGTTGCGTTGCGTTCGATGAGCTTGGTCATGACGCCTCCGAGTGTTTCGAGGCCTACGGAGAGCGGTGTCACGTCGAGCAAGAGGACGTCTTTCACGTCTCCACGGAGCACGCCACCTTGGATGGCTGCACCAACAGCGACGACTTCGTCTGGGTTCACACCCATGTGTGGATCTTTGCCGAAGAATTCTTTGACCGCATTGATGACCATTGGCATCCGCGTTTGACCACCGACTAGCACGACTTCGTGGATGTCTGATGCGGAGAGTTTGGCGTCTGCAAGCGCTTTCTTACACGGCTCAAGGGTGCGCTGTACCAAATCGCCAACGAGCTGTTCCAGCGTTGCGCGAGTCATGGTCAGATTGAAATGCTTCGGTCCTGACGCATCCGTTGTGATAAACGGCTCATTCACTTCGGTTTGCTGCGTGGTGGAAAGCTCAATCTTGGCTTTTTCGGCAGCCGCCTTCAGGCGCTGCATCGCCATGCGATCGTTGGAGAGATCGATGCCTTCGGTTTTTTTGAATTCTGCAAGCAAGTGCTCAATGACCACTTGGTCAAAGTCGTCACCACCTAGGTGTGTATCGCCGTTGGTTGCTTTTACTTCGACGGTGTCGTGCGCAACTTCCAAAATCGAAACGTCAAAGGTTCCGCCACCAAGATCATAAACGGCAATCCGTTCATCCTTCTTGCGATCGAAACCGTACGCAAGTGCTGCGGCCGTTGGTTCGTTGATGATGCGCTTCACATCAAGACCAGCGATTTTCCCAGCGTCTTTGGTTGCTTGGCGTTGACCGTCGTCAAAGTAGGCAGGGACTGTAATGACCGCTTCTGTGATGGTCTCACCGAGTTTTGCTTCTGCATCTTTCTTGAGTTTGCCTAAAACCATGGCCGCAATTTCTTGCGGTGTGTATTCCTTGTCGCCCATCACCACCGAAACGCCTTCCCCATGACGACGCAGCTCGAACGGAAAGACTTTCATCATGCGCTGCACTTCTGGATCGTCGAATCTACGACCAATCAAGCGCTTAATGGAATAGAGCGTGTTCTTTGGGTTGGTGACGGCCTGACGCTTAGCAATCTGACCAACGACCAATTCGCCGTCTGATTTCAGGGCGACAACAGATGGTGTGGTGCGTGCACCTTCCGCATTTTCAACAATGCGTGGCTCGCCGCCTTCGACAATCGCCATGGCGGAGTTGGTGGTACCGAGATCGATGCCGAGGATTTTGGACATAGGATGTGATAAGGGAGAAAAGGGGTGTGAATGGATTTACTCTGACGTTTCATCGGCGGCTGGAGGGGGTGTTTCCGGCGACTTCGGTCCTGCCGCAACCACCACCGCTGCCGGACGGAGTACGTGGCCGTGCAGTCGGTAGCCTTGCCGGACGGTTCGGATAATCTCGCCAGGCGCGTGCGAGGCATCTTCGGCTTCGTCTACGGCTTCATGTAGCACCGGATCAAAGGTTGTTGTTGCGGGAATCTCTTCTAAGCCCGCATCTTTCAGGGATGTTTGGAACAGCTGACGAACGTATCCAATCCCTTTTACCCACGCATCATCTTTCAGGTGTTCTGGGACGGATCCGTAAGCACTTTCGAATCCGTCGATGGCCGGGAGGAGCCTGGAAAGCGCATCTGCCGCGCCGAGACGCATCGCTTCTGAGCGTTCGTCGGATAGGCGCTTACTGAGATTCTGATAGTCCGCTTGCGCCCGTTTCCAACCCGCCAAGTATTCGGCACAGCGTGTCTCTAGTTCTTGCGTGTGCTCGCTTGGTGCTACAGGCTTCTTCCCGTGTTTTGGCTTCATAGGATTTTATTTACAGTGTCCACGCAGCGGCCAGTCCGGCTGCAGGAATCAGTAACAACATCGTCATGCCGGTTCCGCCGGACAGCAACTTTTGAATCTCTTGCATCACAGATATGTTCCGTCCGTACGCCATGCGCTTGGGCCCGACCAGCGCGACAAATCCGCGCGATCCATCTGGGAATTGTGCTGGGGCCAGCAACATACTGATGTGTTTGAGCAGGAAGTGCGGATTTTCTCCGCCGATATAGACTTCTAAATCCGTTCCGCGTCGTACTAGTTCTTCGAGAATTTCGCCGCTATGTTCGTCTAATTGCTCGACTGCTTCTGCTGCTTCGGTCAGTTCTTCACCCGCTTCCCCTGCTTCGCCTTGTGCTCCGCGGAGCAAATCTGCCAACCCACTTTCAAACGACAATCCTGCTTCTGGCACAGACGAAAACCCAATGCCGTGCCCTTCTTGGGCCAATAGTTTGGCCGTAATCCTGGCTAACCGGGCGTAGCGTGCTTGTAAGCGCACGAATTCTTCTTGCAACCGAACTTGGTCACGTTTAGAAAGATCTCGACGACCGTGAATGTCGACAAAATGTCGGTAACCTTTATCTGTTGGAATGCGGCCAGAAGAGGTGTGTTCGTGGAGCAAATAGCCTTCGTTTTCTAATGCAGCCATCTCATTTCGGAGCGTAGCCGGAGAACAATCAAACCCTCGAGCTTCACACAGTTGCTTCGAAGAAACCGGTTCGCCCATCTTCACATACAGATGGACAACAGCGGTTAACACTTCTTCTTGGCGCGAGGTGAGTGACATGCGAACAGATTAGCACTCCATGAGCCTGAGTGCTAATACTCTATCCCCTTCTGCACGTGTGTCAACCACGTTTCACCACCCCAAAAAGATTCAAACGCGTCCAAACGTCCTTAAAAAACGAAGAGGTCCCACCATGGCGCAAGGGTATTCGTCACGGCTTGCGTATCTGCATCGACGGTGACACGGACGTCAACGCTCACTGGTATCACACCAAGAACCCGAGCCTCTTTTTTCACGGACGCTTGGTAGGTCCCTGTTTTCCCATCTGAAAGTAGGTTTAGATCTGCGATTTCCGCTTTTCGGAAACGAGACAGAATCTTGTCCGCTGTCTTTTTTGGCAACAGATTAATCGGTTCGAATCCTTCTCCTCCAAAATGCACCCGGCCGTTTTCAATGACGATACTTTCCGTTGTTCTGGCTGGCACGCTACTCTCCGGATCTAAAATCAGTGTTCCCCCTTCTTTCTTGATGTGGAGTTCTTCTTGTTCTGCATAGCCGCGCAGACGTACATCAAAAACAAGATTGTCGTCCCTTTCTTTCACTTTGATCGCGATGTTGCCAACTTTAATCGCATACGGCGCTTTTGGGTCGATCCGGATCGCTCCACCAAATGCTTCGTTCACGCCGAAGTATGGATTACCA
>CAYJMK010000039.1:0-7555 GCA_964371425.1 uncultured Candidatus Saccharibacteria bacterium | reverse complement strand
AGCAGTTGCTCACGCTGCTGGACCACCTGGAGGAGCACGAAGATACTCAGCA
The DNA here is from genome assembly GCA_964371425.1 of uncultured Candidatus Saccharibacteria bacterium. Lineage (GTDB taxonomy): Bacteria > Patescibacteriota > JABMPQ01 > JABMPQ01 > JAGQLO01 > CAYJMK01. Next base: position 7,503 of record CAYJMK010000039.1, on the reverse strand, counting down.
CGTCTACGCGAACTTCGACATCCCCGACGCGATTCTGGCGGAGCATGCCGCCGGCTGATGGTGATTCTCGGGATTGGCGTGGGATTGATTGCCGTGTCTGTTATTTCACCGATCTATTCCTTAGTTGAGACGTTCTAAACTTCTTCCATGGCGTCACATCCATTGCAGCATTCTCCACGTGAGCAAGGATTTACTCTTATAGAAGCCATTTTTGGTGTCGCGATTATTGCGATCGTTTTTACGTCCTTGGTTGTTTTGTTTAACGCGGGAATTCGGAGCGTGAATCAGAGTAAAGCGCGTACTCTCGCAACGTCGGTTGCGCAGCGGCAGATGGAGACGATTCGGAACATGCCATATGACGACATTGGGACGGCAGGTGGATGGCCAGCCGGAACGTTGGCCCAAAGTGTCGCGATCACAGAAGGTGGCGCTAAATTTACGATGCTCACAACCGTCATTTACGTCGACGATCCCTTCGACCGCCTGGTCACCACACCCGGCACGCCAGACCAGTTCCCGTGGGACTACAAAAAGGTGCAGATCGAGATGCTGAGTCCTTCCTTTACCGGTGTCGCACCTGTGTTACTCACCTCCCAGTTCGCGCCCAAAGGCGTGGAATCGCAGGAGAGCCGAGGCACCCTCTTGGTGCACGTGATCAATGCAAATGGCGATCCTGTCCCAAGCACTCTTGTCCAACTGACAAACAGTAATGTTGCGCCAGCTGTAAACGCTGGGCAGCTGACAGATGTAGATGGCAATGTATTTTTCTACGCGTTGAAACCAGATGTGCAGCGCTACCACGCTGTTGCCACCAAGGCTGGTTACAGTTCTGCGCAGACATACACCACTAATCTTAATCAGGGATCACCAACTTACAACCCAAATCCAAGCCCCGCTGACGCGACGATTGTCGTGGGACAGGTTACAGAATTGACCTTCGCCATTGATCTCCTTTCGACGCTCCAGATTTCTACTGTCCAAGCCCCCCTCTCGAACGAATGGAAAGTGAACACAGATGGGGGCACAGATGATCAGATTGATCCTGTGTTAACAGTCACAAATGGTACGAATGTCGCTTTTTCTTGGAATGACCACCGTAACAACAAGTGGAATACCTATGCCCAGAAGGCTGATGCTTCCACACATGATCCCCTCTGGATACCGGATGTACAGATTGACCCCGCTGCGAACCAGACGTCACCCGCTATTGCCCACGACAGTACAGGCAAGATTTTTGTCGCTTGGAGCGATACACGCAACGGCAACCAAGATGTCTATCTTGAGAAGCACGGCACAGACGGTACAGATTTGTGGGGCGGACCCAAGAAAGTTTCAACTACGGCTGAATCTGCTGATCAAACAGAGCCGGCTGTTGCCGCAGACTCAACAGATGGTTGCCGTATCGTCTGGCGCGACGCACGTACGGACAACGGTGACATCTATCTGCATCGCTGTGATGCGGCAGGGAACTACACATTCCCTGCAAACGTCCGTGTGGATGACGCTCCTGTGAATACGGCCCAAAGTGATCCCGACATCGTTCGCGTTGCCAATGCAGGTGACGAGTTTTATATCTCTTGGCAGGACGCCCGGGCAGACGCCGGCAATATTCATCTTCAGCGCGTGAATGCTCATGGTGTAGCTCTTTGGCCGACGTCGACACGCGTGAACGTTGGTGGAAACGGCACGCTCCAAAATGAAGCACAACTTTCTGTCCTGAGCACGGGAGAAGCTGTTGTGGTTTGGACGGATGCCCGCAACGGTGTCACAGATCTCTACCTCCAGAAAATCAATGCGGATGGAACGCGCGCATTTCCAAATGACATGCTTGTCGGACATGCACCTACGGGGAGTGCACAGACCGCACCTGATGTTGCGATCACGCCGAATGGACGGATTGTGGTGACTTGGCTCGACACCCGCAACGGCAACCCAGATATTTACGCAACGGTTCTGAACGCGGATGGCACGCCCAGCTGGACGAAAGATGTCTTGCTTAATACCGATACCGCTCACGCAGACCAAGCCCATCCAAATGTCAGCACACTCGCGGATGGAACGATCGTCTTTGCCTGGGCGGACAAGCGTGATGGGGATTGGAACATCTATGCAGCCACTTATTCAGATGCCACGCCCACAACTATTGTTCCGAATGTCGCTTTGCGCATTCGCGGAGCTAAAACGATCGGCTCAGCTCCAAACAGCACTCCACCCCCTGATGCAACGTCCATTTATAAGTACCAGCAGAACGTCCAGACCAATGCGAATGGCGTCCTGACACTCCCTAACATCGAATGGGACGCCTACACCATTGACGTGCTCGCGCCAAAAACGCTCAAGCAGAGCACTCCACCACAGCCCGTGACACTCACACCAAGTACCACCCTCTCTGTTGAACTCAATGTCGAATAGTCTGCCATTGGTCCGTATCGTCCAGAGATCTGCTGCGCAGCATGGCTTTACGTTGGCTGAAGTCCTTGTCGCCATCACGATCCTTGGACTCGTTTCTGTTGCGCTCTTCTGGATTATCTCGAAAGGCTACAGTATTAATCGCCGTGAAACAGACCAGATTGTGGCCCAAGGCATCGCACGGTCTACGCTCGAAAAGATGACCCCTGAAATCCGGGAATTGAACGATGCAGAAACGGGTTCCTACGCAATTGCATCTGCGACGGCGAGTTCGTTTATCTTCTACGCCGATACAGACAACAACGGATTGACGGAAAAAATTCGCTATTTTGTGGACGGCACTCATTTGAAGCGCGGATCGATTGTTCCCGCTGGCTCTCCACTCGCGTACAATGCAGGAGCTGAGCAAATAAAAACCGTTGCCAAACATCTTGCGAATAGCAACGTCTTTACGTACTACAACGCCGCTTATACCGGTTCTCAGTCAGCACTTTCTACTCCTGTCGATGTCTCAAAGGTCCGGCTCGTCGGCATCACCCTCTCGATTGATGTCCTCGGAGGGACCCAGCCCGACCCGTTCATCCTCACAGATCGCATCCAACTTCGAAACCTCAAAGATAATCTTTAGCCATGTCCGCCCCACGTTCCGTCACACCTTCAGAAACTGGAAGCATCCTCGTGATTGCTCTGATCTTTATTGTTGTGGTGGTTTTCATCTGGCTCGGTCTTTCCGGGTTGATTGTGGCTGAACACCAAACCGCGGAACGGAAACATGACCGTGAACAGGCCCTAGAGATTGCGGAAGCAGGAGTGGATTATTATCGCTGGCATTTGGCGCACAACGCAACGGATTACCAGGATGGCACCGGACAGGCAGGGCCGTATGTGCATGCTTTTAGGAATATTATCGGACAACAGATCGGCTCCTATTCATTAACCATCACGGCACCTCCTGTCGGGTCTACGATTGTTGAAATTGTTTCAACAGGATGGACCAATTCCTCGCCTGATGTAAAGCGCACCGTCAAAGCCCGTGTTGGAAAAAAGTCTCTGGCAGATTACAGTTTTTTGACGAACAGTAACGCCTGGTTTGGAACAGGAGAGTCGACGGTTGGAAAAGCACAGGCAAATGGTGGCATTCGTTTTGACGGCACGGCCAATTCCCTGCTCTTGTCGCCAAAAGCGACCTATACCTGTGGACCAGAGCATGGGTGCAACAATCAACAGAAACCTGGGATTTGGGGTGTTGGTGGTCCACAAAATCTGTGGCAGTTTCCGCCAGCGCATCCGGTGTCTGCTATCGACTTCACAACGGTCACCATCGACTTATCTGCCATGCAGCAATTGGCCAAGACAAATGGTATCTATAGAACAAAATGTAGTGGTCAATGTGCTGGCTACCATGTTGATTTTCATGCGGATGGAACACTCACCGTGACCAAAGTGACGAGTACGTGGGCCTCTAGTGGCATATCCGTAACGGGCGCAGCTGGCGATAAGGCGATCGACATCAAGCAAGAACAGCAGATCAACGGCTTGGTCAATGTTGCGATTCCTGCGAACGGCCTTCTCTTTTTCGAAGACAAGACATGGGTCAGTGGGACGGTGAATGGTCGCGCAACGGTTGCTGCTGCTACGTTTCCAGCTGGTTTGAATGACAAGAGCATCATCATTCACAACAACATTCGCTATCCTGCACGTAATGGAAACTCCAGTTTGGGTCTGATTGCGCAAAAAGATATCCTGATTCCTCGGTTTGCTCCTGCGAATCTTACGATTGAGGCAGCGCTAATGGCTCAAAATGGAAGTACACAGCGTTATTACTTCAATGGCAATGTTCTCGGTACGATTGAAACATACGGTAGTACCATTTCGAACGGTATTTGGACCTGGAGTTGGGAATGTGGTGGTGGTGTGACGTGTTCCGGCTACAATACAACGAAGACGATCTTTGATTCTTATCTGACGTACGCTCCTCCACCGTCATTCCCAACGACGGGTGAATACTCTCTGCTTTCCTGGCAAGAGGATTGATGTGATCTGATCCATGCCTGCATTACAGCCGATTGCGATTGCGTTTTCTGACCGCTCTCTCACGCTTGTTCAGCTTGCACGTGCAGGCAATGGCTTTCGTCTCCATGCCAGTGTTAACCGTATCCTCCCAGAAGGCCTTGTCGTCAGTGGCAGAGTTCAAGATCCTCAGCTCCTTGCGGAAGAGATTCGTGCGGCCCTGGCCAGTGGGACTCCTGCTTCTTTTTCCGGTACAAGAGCCTTTTTAGCTCTTCCTGAGCGGAGAACATTTCTTCGTTCTGTCACCTTGTCTGTTCAATCCATTCAGGAAATTGCAGAACGTCTCCCGTGGGCTCTTGATGAACACATTCCTCTTCCTGCTGAACAAGCAAGTTATGATTGGAGTCTCGCTTCCTTTAAACCCTCTTCTGCGACAGTTCAGCTCGCTGCGACCCCTGCGGATGCTGCTGCTTCTGCAGCCTCTCTTCTCCAACTTGCTGGTCTTTCCCCTGAAGTGTTTGAGCCAGAGGCGGCATGTTTTGTTCGCGCTGTCTCTCCTCCACACATAGGGAAACGTGAGGATCATGTGTCTGTCTTATACGTCCATATCGATGCAGAACGTGCTGTTTTTGCTTTATACCTTCCGCCTGCGATTGCGTTTACTTCTAGCGTTGAGCTACCGCGCCAAGCAATGGTTCGTGCGCTCATGCAAGACCAATCCATTTCTGAAGAACAAGCCATCCTCCTTTTACGAGACGGAGTTGGCCCAACAGATACAGAAGAACGCATCCTCCGCACTCTTCAGCCATTCCTCGACCGTCTTGCCGACGAAGCTGCACATGTTCTTGCTTATGCAGAGACGCATGCTGCCCCTTCTACTTCTACACACACTGTCTCCCGCATGGTTTTGTCCGGGAGCCTGGCAAATCTTGCTGGGTTTGCGCCTTACTTGGCTTTGAAAACAGGTCATGCGGTTGAACTTGCGGATGTCTTGCAGGCCTTGCGCCTCTCTCTCCCAAAGCAACAACCACAAGGCGCAGGCTTCGCACGCGTGATGGCTATTTCTCTTGGGTTGGCAGCCCATCCCATGCGTTCTGATGCTTCGCCTCTTACAACAAACATTCTTCCTAAGCCTCTCCGTGAAGAGTTGTCGTTCCGACGTGTTCGCCGAACAACTGTGACAGCGTGTATTGCGATCGCGTTAGGTACGATCTTGTTCTCCGGATACCTCTCTGGCCTTCGCATGTACCTCGAAATGTCTGTTGCGACTGCACAGGCGACGACAACGCCTGATGCATCACTTACTGACACAGAAAAATTGGTGAGTCGCGCAAACGCCTTGGCCGGAACAACGACACACATCCAGGACAACCGAACTGTGTGGACCCCCTTCTTATTGGCCTTTTCGCCAATGGTTCCACCTGAAATTGAACTCTTTTCCTTGACCCTTTCGACCGCTCCAGACGGCGTTCATCTAGCTGGATTCGCTTCCACGCGCAGTGCGTACCTGAAGTTTTTAGAGGCGTTGGAACAGTCACACCTATTCACACAGATCTCTTCGCCTGCTTCCAACCTGACCTTTGCGGAGAACCTGACCTTCACACTGAGCGCGACGATTGATCTGAAACAACTGACATCCGCTGCACCTGCCCTATGAAGCGCTCCCATCTTATTCTTCTCCTTTCTGTCCTCGGAACGGGTTTTGTTGTTGCGGGAACCAGTTGGTTTCTCTGGCGTCCGCTTGTCCATGACTTGGAACGACTTCGCCAGCAACAGCAAACATCGGCGCGTGATACGCAGTTAGCGCGTTCACGGACGCAAGCCCTTCAGTCCCTTTCGGCGCATCAAGATGTGCTGAAAGAACGTGTTGATACATTGTCCGGTCGATTTATGGAAAAAGACCAGCCACTCCCACTCATTCAACAGTTAGAAACGGTTGCGAAAGAGACAAAAACAGCGTTGTCACTTTCGTTTCCTGAACAAGAAACGACTGTTGCCCTTCAGCCACGTGTCTCTTCTTCTCCAACGGCGGGACAAAGTGAAACTCCAACACCTGTTTTGGATCCGCTTGCAGGACTTAAAACGACTTCCGTTGAAGCCAAGCTCACAGGTGATTTTCAACAACTGACAGCTGCTATTGCCGCGATCGAGCACTTAGCATTCCTCGGAGAGATTCGCTCTCTTGCTTTTAGTCAGCCCGCAGTATTGCCTGGTGCTGAGCCTGGGTCTCTTCAGCCAGCTGCTACGTTAACGATTCGTTTTTTCCTCGCCCCATGAACGCCTTCTTTTCCAATCTTCAGCGCCGCATCGCTTCGCTTGGAACGAAGCTTGCAGGTTTTGCCGTCTTGTTGTTTTTTGTGCTCCTAGCGGTGTACGGTGGCTATCTTGCTTACGCATATTTGATTCAACCGTTGCCTCCTTTGCCGCAGCAAGCGCCTCCTCCGACGCTCAAACAGGATCTCATTGATCGAGCACTCACTCCGGAAACTTCTCCGCTTCTTCCGAGAGACCTCACTTCGCCGTTTGATCCACCACCAAGTGGGATTCCGGCGTCTGAGGACGGCTCTCCGCGGCCACAAGGATGACATCTGTGTCTCATAACAAAACACCTGCCAGAAGCAGGCGTTTTGTTAATCCCACATAGGGATCATTTGATGGAATCCTTCAACGTCTTGCCTGCGGTGAATTTAGGAACATTCACAGCTGGGATGTTGATACGCTGCGTTGGATTCTGCGGGTTTACGCCAGTGCGCGCCTTTCGGTGCGAGACGGTGTATGTGCCGAATCCTGTCACGGCTACTTTTTCTCCTGCCTTCAATTTTTCTGTAACGAGTGCGACAAATGTTTCGAGATAGGAAGCGACTTCCCGCTTCGAGTGGCCTGTCCGCTGCGCCATCATGTCGATGAGTTCGCTCTTGGTCATGGAGTCCACCCCCTTTCACTTGATGATGAATAGATCGCTGGGCTCAGTATAGCCAAGAGGTCCACATACGTCGACGATTCACTGTCAACAGTGCGCGTCTCCTTCTTCTTTTCTCTCCTCCGACGAGCGTCGTCTGTGGGCGAATGGAAAGAGGTTCCCCT
>CAYJMK010000038.1:0-7577 GCA_964371425.1 uncultured Candidatus Saccharibacteria bacterium | reverse complement strand
GTCACAGTCGTTTGCATGATACCGCCCAGAACCCAAGAAAAGAAAAAATCCAGGTATCGACATTCATACGTCATAATAAAAGACAGAAACGGCTGGTATGTGGATAAGAGAGAGAACTGCTAACCACAGATGAAAAGGAAAGGTTGGACATAAAAAGAGCGGCCGTGGGGCCGCGCGCAGTCCTTCTTGGACGAATCAGACCTTGCCGCCGCAGGCGCGGCGACCAGCGTCACCGACCCCTTGGCCGATGTAGCCAGCCTCCGTGTCAGCGGAAACACCATCCATATTCACATCATCCATCGCATCCTCCCTTGCCGCTTCAAGCAGCGATCACGTTTGTAGCCTCGTGTTTTCTACCACGGGCCTAGCACGGAAGAAACGGGCTACCGCCCAACTCCCAACGAACGCAGAAAGGGCCAACCCGGGCCAAAGCGTGTACAGAAAATGATCAAAGAAGGAGATCATGAGTAAGAAAAGAAGAAACGGAAGGAAAGGCGCAAGCGACTTCCAAGAGCGACGCAGACGCATCAATTTCCACACCCACGCACCAATGAGCAGGACAAAACCAATCACACCAAGTTCTGCGGTCAACGCAAGCAGCGCGATATGCGGAGGTTGTAAGAGATACCCTGTTCGAGCAGAGTCGTGCTGTTTTAATACAACACCAAAATTCCCCACACCCGTTCCAAGCAGGGGAGCGCGCACCACAGCGTCCCAACCATCTTGGATGGTTTGGACGCGATCATTCACAGAACGCTGTTCAAGTCGGTCAGAAAAATCCGTACGCGCATTCAGAAACGGTCTGAAAAAAACCAAAACGAGTACAGCCACGCCGACCATGAGCACAGCAGGCGCAATAAGAAGACGTGAGAACACAAGCTCGCGACGAAACAATACAACCCCGAACCAGGTAATCGCTCCCACACAAAGTGCTAACAAAGCACTCCGTGAAAACGTTACAACGAGCCCAAGAGATAACAAACCAAGAGCACACAACCAAAGAAGACGCGTCATACGTTTCAATCGTGTAGGTGGACACATCAACGGCGTGAAGATGAACAACACACCAGCCACCAACCACGCTCCCAGAATATTCGGATGCGGAAACGTTCCAGACGCACGCAAGAATCGCACGCCACTCAAATCGATCACAGACACGCCAAGTTGTGTGGGAATTTGTGCTGCTACCCCAAGAAGCGTTGAAGCATCCACGCGCTGCAAACCAAATTGCAAAAGAGCAAGGAGCGCTTGCACACAAAGGGTCAGCACAAATGCAAAACGAACATGTTCACGACGCGGTTCAGCCAGCATCAAGAGAACCAGCAAGGCCGCCACAGAAAGATAAAACGCCTGTTGCACGGCCAAAACGACGTCTGGGGCCCAGAGCGTAGACAGCCACCCAAAACTGGGCAAAACAAGGGTTAGCCACATCAGAAATCGCGGCAACCGCGCCAACCGACGCCAGAAAAGGCACGCCGTCAGCACAATCAAAAACGGAACAAAAAACAAACGAATCGTACCAAGATCCCACGGTGTTCCGTTGACAACAGGAGCAGACGACACAATCCAAACAACCTGCCACGGCAACAAAAAAACAAGTACCGGAACCCACCAGCGTTTTACAGCTTCAAGCAGGGACGCGAACGAGATCGTTTGCATGCAGCGACAAAGAATCAGAGGAAGCAAGCAATCCTTCAGACCGATACCGCTCCGCCAGACGGGTATAGAACGGTTCGCGAATATCTTGCTCGTGCAGTTTCAGAACGAGGTCAGACACCACCAATCCGCCACGACTTTCCCCACGTCCTGTACGTCGCAAATGCCTGAGCTGCAGCGCACGCACGCCAGCCTCCAACAAATCTCCAACACGACCACCTAAAATGAGTTCTAACACACGCCGAACCGATTCACGCCACCGAGAAACGGGTGCTTGCCAGAGCAACGGATCAGCCGGCAACAACGCCGCATGCGGAAGCAATGCGTTTGTCCAAGCTGCAATCGTTGTCAGAAATCGTTCAAAGATTCCGCGGTCTAACACAGACCGCACCAGCGGAACCCACGGCGCAAACGCGTGCACACGTAGATCAAGCGCTGGCCCATCCGCCACGTTAAAAGACAAACACAATTTCTCTGCACGATGCTGGTCTGTAATGCGTTCGCCAAGGGCCAGAGCGAAGGCATTCAAGAAAAAGCGAACGAGCCAGAGTCGACCTTTTTGCGCGACCAAGAACACATCGAGGTCACTTTTCCCATGCACCTTATCTATTGCAAGGAAGTTGCATCCAGCAAAGAGGCGAAGGAAGGGAACGGATCGGAACCGCCGGCCCCATTTCCGTAAAACACGCCAATGGGAAATCGCACGAACAGAACCGCCATGCCGTTTTGCGACCAACTCCCCTGCCCTGCCTCTCAGCGCGTAGTAGCCATCCCGCTCTTCGAGCTGCTTCGCTAGAAACGGGTCGTCATGCAAAACGTGTAAAAGTTTTCCAAAAGAAACGAGTGGTCTCCCCTGCTTTGTTTGAAAATCGTTTTTGAGCGCTGGAACAAACGGAATACGGGCTTCCGGTGCCACCAACCACTTCCACATCTCAAGCGGCGTCAGGGGTGTGTCGAGCAAATCGAACAGATGCACCGTTCGTAGGATCGCTTTTACGATGGGGTCTTGAACAGGCTGAGTCATATCCAGAAAAGCCTAGCATGAAGCCGAACACAGCTCCTCTCTGAGAGATTTCCTCTTCTCAGAACCAGCTGTCAGCTCGCCCTGCGGCTCGCTGCAGCCTGCGCTCTCGGCGCCGCGCCGGCTCAGAGGATTCGCCGGACCATGCCGCGGCGCCTCCGAGAGCTTCCTCGAAGAGGAAATCTCTCAGAGAGAAGCCACGTACCATTCTCCGTCTAAAGCAGCGGTTTCAAATACTGCCCGGTATAACTCCGCGCCACGCGTGCAATGTCGGCCGGCGTTCCTTCCGCCACCAACTCCCCTCCTCCGCTCCCACCATCTGGACCCATGTCGACAATCCAGTCGGCACATTTGATCACGTCCAAGTTGTGTTCAATCACTAACACCGTGTTACCCGCGTCGGCTAACGAACCCAACACCGCAAGCAACCGTCGAATATCTTCAAAGTGAAGCCCCGTTGTTGGTTCGTCCAAAATGTAGAGCGTGCGCCCGGTCGCACGGCGGGACAACTCGGTTGCGAGCTTAATGCGCTGTGCTTCTCCACCGGAGAGCGTCGTCGCAGACTGTCCTAATTCGATGTAACTCAACCCAACATCCACAAGTGTTTGAAGCTTGCGCTGAATCGTTGGAACACTGGCAAAAAACGCATGGGATTCTTCCACGGTCATTTTCAACACGTCCGAAATCGTTTTACCTTTGTAATGAATCTCGAGCGCCTGACGGTTATAGCGTCGACCTCGACATTCCTCACATTCCACATACACATCCGGTAGGAAGTGCATTTCGATCCGCACCAAACCATCGCCCTGACAAGCTTCACAACGCCCACCCTTCACGTTGAAGGAAAAGCGTCCTGCTTTGTAGCCGCGCATTTTTGCTTCCGGCGTCGCCGCAAACAGATCACGAATCGGGGTAAACGCACCCGTATAGGTAGACGGATTAGACCGCGGCGTCCGACCAATCGGCGACTGATCAATACGAATCACTTTATCCAAATGGTCTAATCCATCAATCCCATCGTGCGCACCCGGACGATCTTTCGCGCCGTAGAAATGCGCCGCCAACGCTTTCCCCAAAATGTCTTCCACCAACGTCGATTTCCCAGATCCAGACACACCCGTCACACACACTAATTTCCCAAGGGGAATCGAGACGTCGACCCCACGCAAGTTGTGTTCCTTCGCGTTGCGAATCACCAAGGCTTTTCCGTTCCCAACACGCAGCGTAGAGCGCGGTTCAATCTTGGCACGACCAGAAAGATACCGACCCGTTAGACTCTTAGGATCTGCCGCCACCTGGTCCGGCGTCCCCTGGGAAACAATCCGTCCACCATGTTTCCCCGCACCAGGCCCAACATCGATCACATAGTCAGACGCGCGTACAGTGGCTTCGTCATGTTCCACCACAATCACCGTGTTGCCCAAATCACGGAGATGCTTCAGCGTCGCAATCAATTTGTTATTGTCGCGCTGGTGCAGACCAATCGATGGTTCGTCTAAAATATACAAAACACCCGTCAACCCAGACCCGATCTGTGTCGCCAAACGAATGCGCTGCGCCTCTCCACCAGAAAGGGTATTCGCAGAACGATCCAGCGTCAGATAGGACAATCCAACGTCTTGCAAAAACGACAAGCGCGCCACAATTTCTTTCAGGATTTGCTTCGCAATCACCTGTTGCTGCGCATTCAACACAAGCCCCCCATTCGCACCGGAGAAGAAAAGACGTGCTTCATCAATCGGCAGACTCGTCACCGTCGCGATATCTTTTTCAGCCACCAACACCGCAAGCGCTTCCGGTCGAAGACGTTTCCCAAAACACACCGGACACTGCTCAATCCGCATGTATCGTTCAATCTCTTGGCGAATATAATCCGAATCCGTCTCGCGATAGCGTCGTTCCAGGTTATTGATCACGCCTTCGTACGTTGTCTTGAACGCGCGCATACGGCCGTAAGTGTCGACCCCTTCTACCACATACGTGTTTTTCCCGGTGCCGAACAACACCAAATCACGGACACGTTTTGGAAGATCTTTCACTGACACGTTCATGGAAAAATCTTCTTGTTCCGCAACGGCTTCGAGCACACGTTCGTACCACGGTTTCCGACCCGCTGTTGCGGACGCCCACGGACGCACCGCACCTTCCGCTAAGGACAATTTTGGATTTGGAACGACTAATTCAGGGTCGACTTCCAGTTTGGTTCCCAACCCGGAACAGGTGGGACACGCGCCGTGCGGACTGTTGAAAGAAAAATTGCGTGGCTCGAGTTCAGAAAGACTAATACCACAGTCCGGACATGCAAATCGCTCAGAAAAAAGCCGCTCGCGTTTTTTTGGATCTTGTTCGTCTAGGAACGACAAAACAACTAATCCGTTTCCTAAATCGAGCGCCGTCTCTAGCGAATCAGCGAGTCGCGTTCGATCAGACGCGTTCCCTTTGATCTGCACACGATCCACAACAACTTCCAACGAATGTTTCTTTTGCTTGTCGACATCTAAATCCATTGCTTCTTCGATGGGATAGACATCGCCGTCGAAACGGACGCGCGCGTATCCAGATCGCAAAATCCCAGCGAGCGCATTCTTGTGTTCGCCTTTTTTATCACGCACCAGAGGCGCCAGCAATAAGAATTTACTTCCCTTCGGGAGCGCGAGAATCGATTCTAAAATCTGCGCATGCGTCTGCTGTTCCACCCGTTTACCACACTGTGGGCAGTGCGGAATCCCAACACGCGCGTACAACAAACGCAGATAGTCGTAGATTTCCGTGATGGTCCCAACCGTGGAACGCGGATTCCGGGTGGCGGATTTCTGGTCGATCGAAATCGCCGGCGACAACCCTGTGATCTGATCAACGTCCGGCTTTTCCATCATGCCCAAGAACTGTCTGGCATACGCGGACAAAGATTCCACATAACGACGCTGACCCTCGGCGTAAACGGTATCGAACGCCAACGACGATTTCCCAGAGCCAGAAAGGCCCGTGAAAACAACTAACTTATTGCGTGGAATATCGACGTCGACATTCTGCAGATTGTGAACACGCGCACCACGGACATGAATAGCGTCCAAAACACGCGGAGGTTCCGCAACGACTCCAGCCCCAGACAAGGGCTTTGCGACAATCTGAGAAGATTTGGAAACAGGACGACGAGTTGGTTTCGGCATGAGGGAAGCGTTTGAAGGACTCTTCGAAACGTCCGAGATGATGCGCAGTGGGTTTGCACCTCGTATCTAGGCAAGCGTGCAGAATAGACCTCTTTTGGGTTTGCGGCAACCCTTTCAGACGCACGCTCAGATAAGAGGCTTAACCAAGAGGGTGTGAAAACAATGACCTTTTTCCAATTGACGTGTCGACGGGGCTCGCTACCGTTGAAAAAAGCGGAGCGTTTATCGGTCGGCTATCGCCACTAAACGTATGGCAAACAAGCAGAATCAGGATTCGAAAACGTCCACAACGAAACTCCGACCTCTACCCCGTAAAAAGAAAAATCTAAATCCAGCCGTACTCGAGTTGAGAGAATGGTTAAAGCAATTCAGAAAAGAAGCAAGAAAAAGAAGACGACAGTTTAAAAAACAGGAAGAAAATACGGATAGATTAATTGCTGAAGCTGAACGCGAAATCAAGAAAACGCGCGCAGCTAGAGAAAAAGCAGAGGCAAAGATTCGCAAAGAAGCGCAAAGGAATCGTACCGCAAAGGAGAGTTAACGGGCACGAAACGATGAGACAACTTGCGCAAACGTTCCATCCGATTGCCGCCGCTCACCCTGGTCGTGAATTTCAATGATGGTGTCGCCTAAATCCACCACAGTTACCGTTGTGGATTCGAAGCCTGCAACCCCTTTAAATGTGACAGAAGGACGACCGTCCACCGTTCCGTCCACCACACCATTGGAGGCATCCGTGTAGTAATTCGGCGCCGTCTTCCCGTTGTAAACTTCACGTAACGAGGCAGACGTTGCTTTCGCGCGCGTTCGAACAAGCAATCCAGCCGGCGTATCATCGCCTCCAGAAGAGGGAGCAGCATTTTCTGGTTTGAGTTGAACCTGTCCGCCGGTCGCATCTGAAATCCAACCAGATGGCAGAGTCACAGAAAAACCAGCTCGCGTATCTTCATACACACGCCGAGGACCAGAAGCAGGTGGAGACGTTCCATCATCTTCGTTCAGTTGTGTCTCCTCAGATCCATCCTCTTTGGAATCGTTAGCCGGATCTGCTTCCGTCCCACCTTCTTCATTCGCTTTCCTATCAGGATCTGTCGATGTGTCTACTTGTTTTGCTTCTTCGGCTTCTCCTGCAGCAATCGATTTCAGGTCGTCTTCGGTGATGTTTGTACTTCCTTTTGCCGCTTTGTCGCGAAGTTCTTTCGCCTGCTTCCCCGCCTTTGTTAGTTTTTCTTTCGAACTCGCATCACGCCCAATAAACGGTAACGAATCAAGAAAGGGCCGTGCGAAAAAGACAACCACAGCACCGATCACAAGACCGAGCAGAATGCCGCGGATAAACCGGAATTGCAGTTGATGGCGACTGTAGGTCATAGACAAGGTCTCCCTGCATCCTAGCCGAAGACAGCTCGCACAACAAAAGAACACCTGTTTTGGTTTCTAGACAAAAGAAAACCGGCCACTTGTGGTAGCCGGGACAGGGTTGGAACAAGGTACAGAATGTACGAGAGTGCGAATGAAGTCAGGAGGCGCCGCGGGCGCGCCTTCTGTTGGCCTACTCGCGCCGCCGACCCGGCAGATGCGCCGTGGCCGGCCGGTGCTCGCCACCGCCCGTGAGGGCCGTGCCGGGCGCCGGGCCACCGTCGTTGAGCACGGGCAGCTGCGGAGCGGGCACAGGCAGATCCCACGGCTCGGCTTCCAGGAGCACCTCCAACCGAGGACCGAAGTCCTCG